>JBKJZS010000001.1:0-7601 GCA_046714915.1 Polaromonas sp.
GTGATCTTCGAAGGCTTTGCCGTCAACGACGTGGTCGTCAGCCGCGGCGCCACGGCGAGCATGGTCGAGTTGAAGGTCAACATCGGCGACGAGTTCGTCGCCAACTTTCGTTCGGACGGCTTGATCATCGGCTCGCCCACCGGTTCGACTGCGTATGCGCTGTCCGCCGGCGGGCCCATCCTGCACCCGGGCATTGCCGGCTGGGTGCTGGTGCCCATTGCGCCGCACGATTTGTCGAACCGCCCGATCGTGCTGCCCGACATCGGCGAGATCAGTGTCGAGATCGTCGCCGGGCGCGAGGTCAGCGTGAGCTTTGACATGCAGTCGCTGGCCAGCCTGCTGCATGGCGACCGCATCAGCGTCAGGCGTTCGCAGCACCAGATGTGCTTTTTGCACCCCAAAGGCTGGAGCTACTTCGATACCTTGCGTAAAAAACTTCATTGGAATGAAGGTGTGGCATGAGCCTTAAAAGCATCGCCCTGCGCGACTTTGTCATCGTCCGCGAGCTCGAGCTGGATCTTCAAGGGGGCTTTACCGCCCTCACCGGCGAAACCGGCGCCGGCAAATCAATCCTGATAGACGCCTTGCAACTGGCGCTGGGTGCACGCGCGGACGCCAGCGTGGTGCGTGAAGGTGCGCTGCGCTGCGAGATCAGTGCCACCTTTGATGCGCCCGCCCAACTGGGCGCTTGGCTGGAACTGGCCGGTTTTGCCGCCGATGATGCTTTGCTGTTGCGCCGCACCATTGACGCCCAAGGCAAAAGCCGGGCCTGGATTAACGGAAGCCCGGCCACCGCGACGCAGCTGCGCGAGATCGCAGACCTGCTGGTCGACATCCATGGCCAGCATGCCTGGCAAAGCCTGACCCGGCCGGAGGCGGTGCGTGGATTGCTAGATTCCTACGCGGGCCTGCCCAACCAGATACTGACCCAGCCCTGGCAGACCTGGCGCAGCGCGCACAAGACCTTGAGCGAAGCCCGGGCTGCGCAGGAGAGCCTGCAGCGCGAGCGCGAACGCCTGGCCTGGCAGATTGGCGAGATCGACAAGCTGGCGCCCGGCATTGACGAGTGGGACGAGCTCAACACCCAGCACAGCCGGCTGTCCCATGTGCAGGCCCTGCGCGACGCCGTGCAAACCGCGGTGGATGCGCTGCAGGAGTCTGAAGACAACGCCACCGCCCTGCTCGGCCGGGCCCTGACAGCGCTACAAAATCAGGAGCATATTGAGCCAGAATTCAAAGGGCTGACCGAGGTTTTGAGCAGTGCACTGGCGCAAATCGAGGATGCCGTGCATACGCTGCATGGCTACGCACGCCACGCGGAGCTGGAGCCGCAGCGACTCGCTGAGCTCGATGAACGCCTGTCGCTCTGGGTCAGCCTGGCGCGCCGCTACAAGCGCACGCCCGCCGACCTGCCGGAGCTGCTGGCCGGCTGGCGCAACGAGCTGCAAAAGCTCGATGCGGCGGCCGATCTGGTCGGCCTGGAAAAGGCCGAGGAGCTGGCCAAAAATGCCTACACGGAGCAAGCGCGTCTGGTGTCCAAGGCCCGCAGCAAGGCCGCACCCTTGCTGGCCAAGGCCATCACCCAGGCCATGCAGGGGCTGGGCATGCAGGGAGGGCAGTTTGAAGTGGTGCTGGCCACGCTGGAGCAGCCCGCGCAACATGGCCTCGAGCAGGCCGAGTTTCTGGTCGCTGGGCATAGCGGAAGCACGCCGCGGCCGGTCGGCAAGGTCGCTTCCGGCGGCGAGTTGTCGCGCATCGCACTGGCAATCGCGGTGACGACCAGCCGGCTCGGGCAGGCGCAAACCCTGATTTTTGATGAGGTGGACGCCGGCGTTGGCGGTGCCGTTGCCGAGACGGTTGGCCGCCTGATGAAGCAGCTGGGCAAAGATCGCCAGGTCATGGCTGTCACCCACCTGCCTCAAGTGGCGGCCTGTGCCGACCAGCACCTGATGGTGGCCAAACGCACCGACAAGGGCCAGACCTTCAGCACGGTCGAGACCGTCAACAGCGAACTGCGGGTGGCTGAGATTGCCCGCATGCTGGGCGGGGAAAAGCTCTCGGGCACCACGCTGGCCCATGCGAAGGAGATGCTGGGGCAATGAAACCGGTCCTCGACATGGTGCTTATCACCGGCATGTCCGGGTCCGGCAAATCGGTTGCCCTGCACGCGCTGGAGGACGCCGGCTACTACTGCGTGGACAATCTGCCTCCCGAGTTGCTGATGCCTTTTGTCGCGCTGGAAAAGCAACACGGCGCCAGCAAGGTGGCCATTGCGATGGACGTGCGCAGCGCCACCTCGCTGCCGCTGGTGCCGCAGCAGCTGCGTCAAATGAGCGAGCAGGACGTGGCGATACGGTCGATTTTTCTCGATGCCAGCACCGACACACTGGTGCGGCGCTTTTCCGAAACCCGGCGCCTGCACCCTCTGTCGCGCCGGGACGTCTTGGACCAGCAGCGCGCGCTGATCGACGCGATTGATGAGGAGCGCGAACTGCTCGGCGATCTGCGCGAGCAGGCCCATGTGATAGACACCAGCATGATTCGTTCATCCCAGCTTCAGGGCTATGTAAAGGCGCTAATTGCATCACCGGCTACCCAGTTAACCCTGGTGTTTCAATCATTCGCCTTCAAGCGCGGCGTTCCCGTCGATGCCGACTATGTGTTTGACGTGCGCATGCTGCCAAACCCGCACTACGAGTCCAGCTTGCGGCACCTGACCGGCAAAGACGAAGCGGTGGTGAACTATCTGCAGGGCTACGCCGAGGTTGGCGACATGTTGAGGCAGATCGAACAATTCATCAGCCACTGGCTGGGGGCGCTGGTGCGCGACCACCGCAGTTATGTGACGGTGGCGATTGGCTGCACGGGCGGCCAGCACCGCTCGGTCTATCTGGTCGAGCAGCTGACCCAGGCCTTCAGCAAGAACTGGGTCACGCTCAAACGCCATCGGGAACTCGACTCAGCGCAGCAAGTCGCACCTCAACAAGTCGCCAATCGCTCCTGATTTCATAGCTGTCTGCGCAATATTATCAAGGGCTGCAGGCCAATTTTCCTTGAAAAATAAGTGAATTCAGTCGGACTGACGCTGCACCAGCAGCTTTCTGATCGGTGCCGGCAGACCCAGGTCCGACCAGGCTGGCGGCGCGAACCAGGCACCGTCGCCCGGCCATGTTGCGGCTTTCGCCTCGCGGGCCGACAGCTCCAGAAGCATCGGCGAGAGGCACAAGTCCTTGTGGGTGAGAACATGCACAAAGGGCTGGATCGCTGTCAGGCGTGTTTGCAGGCGCGCCGGTAGCCTGGCCAGTAAGGCCTCTTCACTGGCGAATGCCGGAAAACAGTACAGGCCGCCCCAGATGCCCGGCGCGGCACGGCGCTCCAGCCACACTGAGCCGTCTGCTTGTTGCGCCCACAGCAGGCTGAGCGACAGTGCGCTTCGTTTGAGTGTGCGCGTCCTGACCGGGTACTTTTCCGGTGTGCCGCCGGCCAAACCAAGGCACAACGCCTGCACCGGACACAGCAGACACCGTGGCTGGCGCGTCGTACAAATCGTCGCCCCCAAATCCATCAAGCCCTGCGTGTAACGCGGCATCGTGTCCGCCCGATTGCGCTGGGGCAAGAGCGCTGTTGCCATGGACCAAAGCTCGCGTTCCTGGACGCTGGACGCAAGATCGCCTGAAAACCCGGTCACCCGCGCCAGCACCCTCTTGACGTTGCCGTCGAGTATCGCCACCCTCTCGGAAAAACAGAAAGAAGCAATCGCCGCTGCGGTGGATCGCCCTATGCCGGGCAAGGTTTGCAGCAGTCCCGCCGTCCGCGGAAATTGTCCGCCGTGCAAACGCATGATGTCCTGCGCGCAGCGGTGCAAGTTGCGGGCACGGCTGTAGTAACCCAGGCCACTCCACAAACCCAGCACATCATCCAACGGGGCGGCGGCCAGTTCAGCCACTGCCGGGAAACGCTGCAGAAATCTGGCGTAGTAGTCCAGCACCGTGGCCACCTGGGTTTGCTGAAGCATGATTTCCGACAGCCATACGCGGTAAGGGTCGCGTGTGTTCTGCCATGGCAGGCTGTTGCGGCCGTGACTTTTTTGCCAGCGCACGACTTTCGCGGAAAAACCGGGTACGGGTTTTACCGCTGACGCGGCAGGCTCAGCCGCGCCGGAAGCCACGGCACCCGCCTGAGTGCGTAGCGAAGGGCCGCCCCGAGCAGTCCAAAGCGCCTCGAGACGCAGGGAGGCCATGCCAGTGCCGGGCGTGCGGGTCAGCGTCATGCCGCGCTCAGGCGGCTTGGGTGATCGCGACAGCTTGAGCGGCAAGGGCCGGTGCTTCCTGATGCGCCGGTGTATTGACCAGTCGGACCGTCAATTCATCCAGCTTCCTATCAAGATCGTTCAGCACTCGCTCCTGCCCATCAATTTCCGCAATCCGTTCATCCAGGCCGGTAGCGGCTTGCTGAATGCGTTCAATCGCTTCGAGGCGGCGGCCGAAGTTACGCCGACGCTCCTTCAGCTGGGCATCGAGCTGGGAGGCGGCTGACTTGTTCCACAGCTCGACCTCGCCCAGCGCTGTTTCGTACACCACGCGCAGGCGGGTCGCCAAGGCACGCACCAGCCGCTCTGCAAATTCCGGCTGCGCCAGTTTGAGGATGTTGGCGACGCCCAGGTACTGCAGATGGCTGCGTTCGATTTGCTCAAGGTCCAGCTGGAAGCGGCCCATCTCGGGTTCTTGGGGTGCCTGCAGGGCAAAGCCAAATTCTGCATTGAGCTGCTTGAAAGATGCTCCGAGCATGCTCTGGATTTCCGCGCTGGTGCTCTGGGCTTTCTGCAAGCCATCGCGCAGCCGCGCGAAAGTCTGGCCGTAGGCTTTTTTGATGCCCAGCTTGATGCCAGGCTGCTTGAGGGCGTGCGTAAGTTGCGCCAGCTCTGCTTTAAGCGTCGGCGTGCCCAGCAGATTGAACACATCCCTGAGCAACTTCAGATGGATGGAGCGCACGGCCTGTATTTTGGCGCCGCTGGTGTTGAATTCGGCCTGCTCCTGCTCGATTCGAGAGCGCATGTGCCTGATCACCGAGAAATTTTTGCCCCGCAGGCCACGCAATTCAATCATCTGCTCGACCAGATCGCGGCGCCGGATATGGATCACACGGCCGGCCTCGGCGCGAAGCTCGACAATACCGCCAGTGACCGCCGATCGCAGGATTTTCTGGCGCTGTCCCATCACGCCCTGGGCCAGCGCCCGCTCCAGCCCGGGCAGGCAACTGGCCTGAAGCAGATTGTCATCGCGGGTGACTTTGGCGACCAGCCCTTTTTGAGCTGAAATCGGAATGACCTGCGAAATCGGTAGCCCGAGAATCTCAGCCGACGTGGCCCGTTGACGGTCGATTTGGGCCTGTATCTGTGCCGGTGAACTCAGGGCATCCCACAAGGTATCGATTTTGTTGAGCACCACCAGGCGAGTGTCCTTGTCGTCGCCTTCGGTGATCAGGTGCTCACGCCAGATCGCGAGATCGGATTTGGTCACACCGGTGTCGGCAGCCAGAATGAAAACCACTGCATGGGCTTGTGGAATAAGGCTGACCGTCAGCTCCGGCTCGGCGCCAATTGCATTGAGTCCCGGCGTATCCAGAATGACCAGGCCCTGTTTGAGCAGGGGGTGAGCAATATTGATCAGGGCATGACGCCACTTGGGCACTTCGATCATGCCGTCGACATCGACCCTCGGATTGTCCTCCGGGGTTTCGTCGTGCCAGAAACCCAGTGCGCGGGCTTCATCACGCGTCACACGCCGGACCTCGGCCACTTTCTCCAGTGCCTGCGCGAGTTGCGCGGGGTCATTCACATCGAGGTCGATGCGCGTCCATTTTTCCGGGACCATGCGCCATTCCATCAGCGCCTGGGTTTCCAGCCGGGTTTCGATGGGGAGTAAACGCAGACAAGGTGGCACTTCCGCGTCATAGCCCAGTTCGGTCGGGCACATGGTGGTGCGGCCAGCGCTGGCAGGCATGATGCGCCGACCGTAGCCGGCAAAAAAGATGGCATTGATCAGTTCGGATTTGCCGCGGGAAAATTCAGCGACAAAAGCGACCATGACCTTGTCCGAGCGAACTTGCGTCTCCAGCCGAAGCAGGCGCTCTTCAACGGCGGCGTTGAGCAGGTCATGATCTTTCAGCCATTCAGACAGCAACTTCAGCCGCAAAGCAAATTCGCGCCGCCAAGCGCCGTGCTGGTCGAATCGTTCGTTAAAAGACATGGTAGACCATTAGATAAGTCAAAGAATATAGCATCGCCCACCCGAAACGACCATCCGCGAATTCAGGGTTTCTGGCAGTTGACACAGTAAAAAGTGGAGCGCTGTCCCTGCCGAATGGTCCGGATGGGAGTGGCGCACACCTTGCAGGGCAATCCAGCACGGTCGTAAACCATGGCTTCCAGCTGGAAATAGCCACTTTCGCCCTTCGCATTGGAAAAGTCCTTCAAGGTGCTGCCGCCTTTCGCCAGGGCTTGTGACAGCACCGCGCGAATCGCCGCATGCAACCTGACCGCGCGCGGTTTGCTCAGGCCTGCGGCCCGCACCGTCGGACGGATCCGGGCCATGAACAAGGCTTCGGACGCGTAGATATTGCCTACCCCAACGACAATCTCACCGGCCAGCAACACCTGCTTGATCGCGGCTCGCCTGAGTCGCAAAGCCCGGTGAAAAGCCAACGCATCAAAGGCATCGGTCAGGGGCTCGACACCCAGACGTCCAAGCAGTTTCTGCGCAGCCGCGTCGTCCTCAGCCGGCGCATACACGACGGCGCCAAACCGGCGTGGGTCGTGCAAGCGCAAGTCGCCTGCGGTGGTCCGCATTTCAAAATGATCGTGTTTGCCGAGCTGCGGCAACTCAGCGCCAAAGCCCAGGCTGCCGGACATGCCCAGATGGATCAGGAGCAACCCACCGGTGGTGTCAATCAACAAGTATTTTCCGCGCCTGCGCACTTGCAGCACGGTATGACCCACCAGCAGCGTCACGTCGCAGCCCAGCGGCCAGCGCAGTGGCTTGCCTATCTGTAGCGCGAGGATTGACGCGCCGGCAATGTGATCGGCAAAACTCAACCGGGTGACTTCAACTTCGGGCAATTCAGGCATAGGTTCACAGACAATCAATGGGGGCGCCATAGGTCGGCGCAAAGCTTGAGATGCTCCCTTGAATTATCATGGCTTGATGAAACAACTTATATGTGTTTTCACTGCGCTTTGCCTGGCCATGCCGGGAGTGCTGGCCCAGTCCGCCCAGCCCGGCCCGGTATTGCCTGGGGCCGCCCTGCCGGAGGCTCCCGCCTCAGTACAGATGCCCGCGCGCCCCTCCACGCTGGACGGGGAGCTGTTTTACCAGTTGCTGATCGGTGAAATCAAAACGCGCGAGGGCGAAGCTGCCGCCGGCTTTTCGCTGATGCTGGATGCTGCACGTAAAAGCAACGATGCCCAGCTGTACCAGCGGGCTGCCGACATTGCCCTGCAATCGCGCTCCGGCGATGCGGCGCTCCAGGCGGCGCGGGGCGGGGGCCCCCCCCCCCCCCCGGCGCCGGGGGGCCCCCCGGATTTGGTGGGAAAAAAGAAGGCG
>JBKJZS010000002.1:0-2490 GCA_046714915.1 Polaromonas sp.
TGGTGTGTTTCTGCGGGTGGCGCCAGGCGCAGACGCGATACGCGCAATCAATAACCGGTTGGTTGGCCCAGGCACGCTGGAGTCGGCTGGCCCAGGCGAATACCGCAACAACGTCTCTGTTGACCCGCGCGACCAGGCGCGAGGGCTGAGCAACTCCACGCATAATCCGATGGTGGTGCCCCGCGTGGTGCCGTCTCTATCCAACTAGACCCTTAACGACCATATTGGCGACCTTTATGTCCGTGACTGACGTATCCCTAGCGCTTGGCTCCCCCCGGTTTTCTGATGTACGCCTGGCGGGGCTGGCCAACGCGCAGGGGCCGCTGGCTGCCTGGCACGAGGCAGTGGCCAATGGCACCGGCAAAGCTGCGGTCGGCGTGACCGGCGAATTTGCCGTGGGGCTGCGCTTGCCCGGTGACTGCAGCTTTCTGGCGGTTGACCGCTTTGCCATCTACTCTCTGTGCTATCGCGTGGACAAGGGCCAACTGCGCTTTGCGGCCCGCGCCGATGAGTTGGCTGACACAGGTACAGAAATCGATCCGCAAGCGATTTTTGACTACCTGTACTTTCACGTGATCCCCTCGCCGCGCACCATCTACAAAGGCATCTACCGGCTGCCGCCCGGGCACTATGCCTTGTTTGAAAATGGCCAGCTCACCGTGGCGCCCTACTGGGTGCCAACCTTTGAGGAACAGCGCAACCCATCATTCGACGCACTACAAGGTGAATTCAGGCAGCTGCTGAGTGACGCAGTAGCCACGCAGCTTGACGGCAGTAAACCGGCCTGCTTTTTGAGCGGTGGCACCGACAGCTCCACCGTGGCGGGCATGGCGGCCCTGGCCAGTGGACAAACCGCAGCCACCTACTCGATTGGCTTTGACGCGCGGGGCTATGACGAAATGGAATTTGCCCGTCTTGCGTCCAAACACTTCAAGACGGAGCACCACGAGTATTACGTCACCCCCGACGACCTGGTGCGAAGCATACCGGCCGTTGCGGCGCACTACGACCAGCCTTTTGGCAATTCGTCCGCCCTGCCCTCTTACTACTGCGCAAAGATGGCGCGGGAGGATGGCGTGAGCAAAATACTGGCGGGCGATGGCGGCGACGAACTGTTTGGCGGCAACAGCCGCTATGCCAAACAGAAGGTGTTTGACTGGTACGGCCACGTACCCGGCCTGTTGAAGACCGGCCTGTTGCAGCCGCTGCTGGGCACCCGCGCCGCAGCAGTCTTTGCACTGACCCGCAAGGCTGGCAGCTACGTGGAGCAGGCCCGCGTGCCGATGCCTGACCGGCTGCAGATGTACAACCTGATCACTCGCCTGGGCGTGAGCGAGGTGCTGACACCCCAGCTACTGGCACAAATTGACACTACCGGCCCATTGCGGCTGCAGCGCGAGGTGTGGAAAAGCTCCAATGGCTGCAGCCACCTGAACCAGGAGCTGGCCTTTGACTGGCGCTTTACCCTGGCTGAGAGTGACCTGCCCAAGGTGCTGGGAGCCACCAGCTTTGCCGGAGTGGGTGTGGGCTTTCCGATGTTGGATGACCGACTGCTGGCGTTCTCGCTCAAACTGCCAACCGACTACAAACTCAAGGGACAGCAACTGCGCTGGTTCTTCAAGGAGGCGCTGCGGGGCTTCTTGCCGGATGAGATCATCACCAAGAAAAAGCAGGGGTTTGGCTTGCCGTTTGGTGTGTGGGCCAACACCCACCCGGCCCTGAAAGCGCTGGCTACCGATTCGCTGCAAAGCCTGGCGCGACGTGGCGTGGTGCGGGCCGATTTCATCCAGGCCCTGCTGACGCAGCGCCTGCCAGAGCACCCGGGCTACTTTGGCGAGATGGTGTGGATCCTGATGATGCTGGAGCAGTGGCTAGACGCCAAGGCACCCGGGTTCAGGATGGTGGGGTGAGGCGTGGCAGTGTGGGACCAAGCTGTCATTGCGGGCTCGACCCGCAATCCATGAATTTCAAGCACTTTAGGCCTCTAGCCCCCGTCAGTATTGCGCAAGTAGCTATCTGTTTTATAGCAAAATCATGCGCTTATTCAAATTTGCATTAAAAACGTGAATAATATAGCGATGATTTCAAGGAGAAAGAATCATGGCCAGAACTGCAAGCGGCGTCGAGCACATAGAAGCAGCACGCAAATTGTTGAAATCCGCGCGTACTGCCGATGATCTGCGCCTGGCGCAGTCGGTCCTGCTGCCCCTGGAGTTGGGGCTGAGCATCGAACAGACCGCGCTGGCCATTGGGCGCTCCAGTGGCGCCACCTGCACCATGCGCACGCGCTTTGGCAAGGTGGCGGCGGGCGAGATGGTCGCGCCTCGTAGCAAGCGCGAGTTACGCAACAGGGCCAACACCAACCTGCAGCGTGAGCGACAAATTCTCGATGAGGTTCTACCCGATGCCGCCACGGGTGGCGTGGTGATCATTCCCCGAATCAAACCAGCCATCGAAGCCAAGCTGGGAAAGACCTTGGCGCTGTCCAGC
>JBKJZS010000003.1:0-5292 GCA_046714915.1 Polaromonas sp.
CCTCCGGGGAGGTCAAGGGCCGCTGACCTTTTCAGGTCAATGCCACTGACTGCGAATTACTTCTTGGCAGCAGGCTTGGCGGCTGCCGCTTTGGCCTCTTTGGCTTCCTTGCCGGCAGCAGCCTTGGCTGCTTTGGGATCCACAGGCGCAGCAGCGGCAGCGGCAGCCGCAGCCGCAGCATCAGCTTCGGCTTCGTCCGAGACGGAAGAGACAGACACCAGCACGGGGTTCTCCTGGCCTTTTGCCACGAACTTCACGCCTTTGGGCAGCGTGATGTCCTTCAGGTGCAGTGGGCTGCCTTTTTTCAAGCCACTCAAATCGACGGCGATGAACTCAGGCAAATCCTTAGGCAGGCACGAAATGCTCAACTCGGTCACCACGTGGTTGACCAGGCAGTTCTCGGTCTTGACCGCGGGTGACTCTTCCTCGCCGCTGTAGTGCAGCGGCACTTTCATGGTCAGGCGGGTTTTGGCGTCGCCGCGCTGGAAGTCGATGTGCAGAACCAGTTGCTTGAACGGGTGCATTTGCAGATCGCGCAGCAAAACCTTCTCTGTTTTACCGGCCATTTCCATCTCCAGGATGGAAGCGTGGAAAGTTTCTTTTTTGATGGCGTGCCACAGTGCGTTGTGATCGAGCTCGATCAGCGACGGTTCACCGGTGCCACCGTAAACGATACCGGGTGTACGACCGGTGATGCGGAGACGGCGGCTCGCACCCGTGCCCTGCTTGGCGCGCTCAAAAGCGACGAATTTCATACTATTCTCCAAAAGAGGTGAGCCGCGACCAGTTCACCCCGACATAAAAAGGCTGCTCAAGCTCTGCGAGCTGTGCAACCACCTTTTTGCTCTAGATCAGAACAGATTGTCCTGGTCCGAAAACAAACTCATGACCGACTCCCCGCTGGCGATGCGCTGGATTGTTTCGGCAATCAGCGGAGCCACGGAGAGCTGGCGAATTTTTTTGCATTCCTGCGCGCTTTGGCTCAAGGGAATGGTGTTGGTAATCACCACTTCATCGAGCGCGTCGCCCTGTGCAATACGTTCAATGGCCGGACCCGAAAAAATCGGGTGCGTACAGTAGGCATAGACTTTTTTGGCCCCGCGCTCTTTCAACACTTCGGCCGCCTTGACAAGGGTGCCGGCGGTGTCAATCATGTCGTCCATGATGACGCAGTTGCGGCCATCAATATCCCCGATGACGTGCATCACTTCCGACACATTCGCTTTGGGACGGCGCTTGTCAATGATGGCCATGTCGCAACCGAGTTGTTTAGCGAGCGCGCGGGCCCGCACGACTCCGCCGACATCGGGAGAGACCACCATCAGGTCCTTGTAGTTTTTCAGGCGCAGGTCGCCCAGCAGCACCGGTGACGCATAAATATTGTCGACCGGAATGTCAAAAAAGCCCTGGATCTGGTCGGCGTGCAGGTCCATGGTCAGGACACGCGAGACGCCCACGGCCTGCAGCATGTTGGCCACTACCTTGGCGCTGATCGGCACACGGGCCGAGCGTGGACGCCGGTCTTGCCGGGCATAGCCAAAATAAGGAATGACAGCGGAAATTCGTTCAGCCGATGCGCGCTTGAGTGCGTCCACCATGATGAGCAGTTCCATCAGGTTTTCGTTGGTTGGGGCGCAAGTTGACTGCACCACAAACACGTCACGCGCGCGCACGTTTTGGTGGATCTCGACCGTGACTTCACCGTCGGAGAAACGCCCCACATGCGCTGCACCCATGGAAATGCCCAAATGCTGGGCAATTTCAGAGGCCAAGCCCGGATTGGCATTGCCGGTGAAAAGCATGAAGTCGGAGTGGTGCGGTTGCATAGAGGGCCAGCAGGTGTCTAGGAAGGGAACGAGGCTGAAAGTATGAAGCAAAACGCACTGAAAACACGGACGCTCTGTGTCCATTCCATGGCAAAGCGGCTTTAAGCATAGATCCGGGAGGAAAATTCAGGTCGTGAATCTTTGCGCAACCCTGAAGCCCTCAACCGAAGACACTCAACAGTCAGCGAGCACTGTTCCCCTTATCGGGGTCGAAAAACAAGAGTCCCACTTGGGGACCCGAAAATTTTGGCAGGGGTGGAAGGAGTCGAACCTGCGAATGCCGGAATCAAAATCCGGTGCCTTAACCAACTTGGCGACACCCCTACACAGGTCCATTGTCAACACCCGCGCACTGTCGAAACTGACAATCTGCAGGCAATGACAATCAACCTAGTAATCGTTTTTCTGGAAACAAATTTCATGGCCATTATTTTACCAACCGGCCAGAGGATGTGTCTCCAGATTGCTGCACTTGCGGACTTTCCAGTCACCTGGGGCGACTGCGAGTTCCATGTCGTGCAGCATCTGCGCAAACACAGCACTTCCCGAGCCAGTCATGCGGCCTTGTAAATGCTGCATGGACAGCCAATCGAGCGATTGACCAACCTGCGGACACAAGGTCTGCGCGACTGGCTGCAAGTCGTTATGGCCAAATCCGTAAACAGAGCCAGTTGCGTTTGCAGCAAAGCCTTGAATTGTAGCAGTTTCTGTATCGCGTTTGAGCTCGGGCGCCCGGAAAATGGCCTCGGTTGACAGGCCTGCGGCGGGCTTGACCACCACAAAACGAGCGGAGGGCAGCGCCAGCGTCGTAATTTTTTCACCGACGCCTTCGACCCAGGCATTGCCACCGCTGAGAAAAAACGGCACATCGGCCCCCAGGCCGAGCGCGATCATCTGCAACTTTCCCGCTGGCAGTTGGACGCCCCACAAGCGCTGCAGCGCCAACAGGCAACTGGCAGCGTCCGACGAGCCTCCACCCAAGCCAGCCTGAGAAGGAATCCGCTTTTCCAGCCCAATGTGCACTCCCAGCGGCGTGCCACAGGCGCTTTGCAAGGCGCGGGCAGCGCGCACCACCAAGTCTTCGGCCGGAAGTGTCTCGCTGGCCTCCGTGCCCAAGTCGGTGCGGGTGATCAGGCCGTCGGTGCGGAGTTCAAAATGCAGGGTGTCGCACCAGTCGATCAGCATGAACACCGATTGCAGCAGATGGTAGCCATCGTGCCGACGCCCGTTGATGTGCAAGAACAGGTTGAGTTTGGCAGGCGCTGCTACGTCGTAGATCGCCTTTAGCGGCATAGTGCGCAGCGGCCTGACCTGCTTCATCCTAGGCCCCGCAGTTGGACGCGCCCGAACGTGCCGTCATGGGGTGGGCTCCCGCCGTCGCGTGCGTAGCGCCGTAGCCCGGATCATGAGCGCGTGCTGGAGCGAATAGCCGAGCATTCATGCGGCCGGGCCAGCGGTCAATGAGCGGTCAACTGCGGCTTGCAGGATCATTGGGCCAGCACGATGCGCAGGTCAGTGCGGGGTTGCGGCGTTGCTCTGCTGGCCGAAATGCGGCCCGCCGCCTGCTGCGTCAGATCGGCGCTCCAGCCGCCGAGCGCAGTGTTCTTGCCGCCCAGCCAGTCAAACAGCGCCTGCAGTGGCACTGCGGCACCGGTGACCTTTTCAATCAATTCATCAACCGAAGCAAAACGCTGGATCTGGTTGTCTGAATCGAGCACCGCCTCCCGCGGCGACCAGCGCAGCACGGCCAGGCTGTTGCCCAACGGACTGTTGAGCATCAGCTCGCCCTGCGCTGGGTTGCCGCTAAGCTCAAAGCCGGCAAAAAAAGCTTGCGGCGGCTCGCTGTGCACTTGCAGGCTGATGCGTCCGGTCCAGAACGAATTGTTTGTATCAGTTTTTCTGGTAGACCCCGTAGAATGGGCACAACCAGCTATAAAAATAGTAGCAATCAGAAGGCCTGAAAGGAGGAGGGCGGGCCGGCGCGCCAGGATCGATAACATCAAAGCTCCTGGCTACAGCCTGACGCGAAGGCGTTTGAGTGTTTCGAGCAGGGTCTCGTTGTCCGGATTGAGCAGCAGGCCCTCTTTCCAGACAGCGATGGCTTTGTCGCGTTGACCCATGCTCCACAGGACCTCGCCAAAATGCGCGGCAATTTCTGCATCTGGTTTGGCTTTGTAAGCTTCTTCCAAAATCTTGAGCGCTTCGGCTTTGTTGCCCAGGCGAAATTCGACCCAGCCCAGGCTGTCCTTGATGAAAGGGTCTGCGGGTGCATAGGCCAGCGCTTTCTGGATCAGTTCTTTGGCCTCCGACAGTCGCACGTTGCGATCGGCCAGCGAGTAGCCCAACGCGTTGTAGGCGTGGTGATAGTCGGGCTTGCGCTGCACCAGCTGGCGCAACAGGCGCTCCATTTCGGGCAGTGATCCGAGTTTCTCGGCCAGCATCGCCTGGTCGTAAAGCAGCTCGGGTTCATCGGGAAACTGCGCGGTCGCCCGCGCGAGCAGCTCGTAAGCGCTGCGGTATTCCTTTTGCTCCCGAAGCAGGCTGACCTCAGCCATCAGCTTGATGCGCGCCTCCTCTGGATTACGGTCGGGGAGTTGCCGGATCAGTTGCCGCGCTTCTGCCAGTTTGCCCTGTTTTGCCAGCAGGGAGGCGCGCCGCGTCTGCGCCTGGACCAGTTCCTGGGAGTTTGGGATTTTGCCGAGCCAGTTTTCGGCTGCGGCAAAGTCCTTGCGTTTTTCTGCAATCTGCGCCAGTGACAGATAGGCTTGAGACAGACCGCGGCTGGTCTGCGCTTGCGCTTCGCCCTGCTGGGCCATCTCGACATACCGCAGCAAGGAGGTTTGTGCCGCTGCCAGCTGGTTGTCCTGGATCTGCAAAGAGCCCAGCACCAGCCAGCCCTCAGGGTAGCCAGGCTGGTCGCGGGTCAACACCTGCAGTTGCGCACCGGCTTCGGCGTAGCGCTGTACGTCCAGCAGATTGCGCGCATAGGTCATGCGGATTTCGGGCAAGGCTTTGGGATTCCTCTCGAAGTATTTTTGAACCAGGCTTTCAGCGCGCGGCAGCTTGGGGTCCATCAGTTCAAGTGCCAGCAGGGCCGGGCCCTCGGCGCTCGCGTCCAGCGCCTGCGCTTGTTCACCGGCTGCCAGTGCACCAGGCAACTCGCCGGCTGCCAGCCGCATGCGCCCGACGGCCGTCCAGGCGGCTGCGCCGCTGGCTGGTGTATTGAGTTCGTCGGCCAGCGCTTGCTCGAGCACGCCAGTCGCCTGTTTTTTGTCACTGGCCCGAGCGAAAAAACGGGGCAGGCCTGCGATGGCCAGCGAACGCTCGGCGGGTGGTGTCAGCTGCACTTCGGTCTTCAAGGGCTCCACTGTTTCGCTGACCCGGTTTAGCGCGATCAGGATTTGCAGCAGATAACGGTTGGCCTCCCGGGAAGCCGGCTGGGCCTGGCGCCAGGCCCGCGCCGCCG
>JBKJZS010000004.1:0-2344 GCA_046714915.1 Polaromonas sp.
GTGGCTGCGGCCGATGCCCGCGCTCAGGGCCGTCGCCGCGACATTTTCCGAGCGCCCGGCCGTGGCGCGTACCCGTCCGCACTGAGCGGTGGCAAGCGTGGCGGTCCGCGAGCGGCCCCCGGGACGCACGATGAATCTTCCCGAGACATCTCCGCGCACAGCCGCCCCGCCTCGTACTGCCGCAGCGCCTGACCCGAGCCCGCTGTGCCGCATGTCGAGCCAGCGCTGGTTGGTTCCCATTCGATCTTTTGCATTGTTTGCCGCGCTTTGGCAAATAGCATTTTTGTGGAACGGCAATCCATTGCAGTTGCCGTCGCCGGCGCGGGTGTTCGCAGCGCTATGGGATTTGCTCGTCAGCGGGCGTGGCCTGAACGACCATCAACTCGTCCGTCACTTCCCACGAATTGGCATGGGTCTGGGCCATCTATCGCTCCTGCACTGACTACAGCTCGGCTCGGAGTGATAGTTTAATTTACGGATAAATCCTTCGCCGACCACTATCGCAAAATGTGCCCGTAGGCAGCGCGCATTGCCCATGGCAGATGGGTTGACTACCAGCCCATCCCCGACGAACTGTGGTGGTCCTACGGTTGGTCGGCGACGTTGCGCAAGCGTCGCAAGTCGAGATGGAGGATATCGTCAGTTATGGTCGAAGCCGTTCATCAGTTTGCGGTCACGCGCTTCGGCACTGGCAGTTCGCCATGCTCGTTGATGGCGGGTACCGGGTGAAAGGCCGGGTCGTCCCACTCGGTCACAAAGGGCGAAGCGGGCACCTGCACCGTCCGGCCACCGACCTTCATCGCACGCGTACGCAGCTGAGGGTGGCTGATCAGGTCATGCACCGAGTTGATGGCGCCGTATGCGGTCTGTGCCTCAGTCAGCCGGTCTACCGCTTCGGCGTAAGTGAGTCGGCCAAACACCGCCTGCACGGCCTCATCCAGCACGGTGCGGTTCTGTATGCGGGCGCGATTACCGGTGAAGCGTGGATCGGACGCGATGCTTTCGTCGTCCAGCACGACCTTGCAGAAGCTTGACCACTCACGCTCGTTCTGAATCGAAAGCACCACCTCACGGCCTTCGCTGCAGGTAAAGGCACCGTAGGGCGCAATGCTGGGGTGCTTCAAGCCGACACGCTCGGGCGCGCCTGTGCCGTAGCGAGCCTGCAGATAGGGCACAGCCATGAGCTCGGCGGCTGAGTCAAAAAGTGACACCTTCACGCCACTGCCGCGACCGGTGCGCTCGCGCTGCAGCAAAGCCTGCTGCACGCCGATCAGCGCATTCATGCCGGCACTGATATCGCAAATCGAAACGCCAATGCGGCCCCATGCACCCGGTGCGCCACTGACAGCCACCAGGCCGCTTTCGGCCTGCACCAACAGGTCGTAGGCCTTGAGCTGATGCAGTGGGCCGGACTCGCCGTAACCCGAGATGTCGCAGGTGATGAGGCGTGGATGCTGTTCGCGTAACGCCTGCGCGCCAAAACCCAGCCGCTGGGCCGCTCCGGGCGCAAGATTTTGGATGAACACGTCAGCCACGGCGAGCAGATCGCGCAAAACCGCCTTGCCGTCCTCACTGCGCAGGTCCAGCGCAACTGATTCCTTGCCGCGGTTGATCCACACGAAATACGACGACTCGCCAAAAACGGCGCTGTCGTAGCCACGCGCGAAGTCGCCCTCGGGCCGTTCGATCTTGATCACGCGGGCGCCGGCGTCGGCAAGCTTGCTTGAGCAATAGGGAGCCGCCACCGCCTGCTCCAGCGCGATGACGATCATGCCTTCAAGTGGTTTGGTGCTCATGTTCGCTTGGGTTGGATCGGGTTCAATGAAGGGAAGTACGGCGTTACAGGTAGCAATTCACCACCGTTTTGGTCGTGCTGACTTCCTCAAGTGCCATCAGGCCTTTTTCACGGCCATGACCGCTGCGCTTGGTACCACCGAAGGGCAGCTCTACGCCACCGCCGGCGCCGTAGCAGTTGATGAAGACCTGACCCGAGACAATGCGCCGGGCCATGCGCTGCTGCCGTGCGCCATCGCGTGTCCAGACACCGGCCACCAGCCCGAACTCGGTGCCGTTGGCCAGCGCCACGGCTTCATCCTCGTCGTCGAACACCTGCACCGCCAGCACCGGGCCGAAGACCTCCTGGCACACCAGCGCATTGTTGGCCGGCACCGGCCCAAAGACCGAGGGCGGCACGAAGAAGCCGTTTTTCAGGGCCGCCGGAACCGCTGATTGCGCCACCAGCGGCAGCCCGTCGCGTCGCGCGTTCTCGATGAAGGCAAGCACTTTTTCCTGCTGCGTCTTGTTGATCAGCGGTCCGAGATCGACGTCCTCATCGGGCGTACCG
>JBKJZS010000005.1:0-14182 GCA_046714915.1 Polaromonas sp.
ACGGCAAGGTGATGTCGGTGCGCGATGGAATGCGCAATTCGGTCAATCTGGTCTTCATTCGGCTGATGCGCGATATCGTGCACCACTACATGTTCCTGACCCCCGGCGCCTCGGCCAAGTTGCTGCAGGATGCCGACGATCCGCGCCGCGCCGCGTATCTGGCGCGCTTCGCCGATCACGAGGGGCAGGTTTTCATGCGGCGCTTCCTGGTCAGGTACCAGGGCAAAACCGCGCAGGAGGCGCAAGAGTTGCTGCTGCACAAAGTGCGTCCGACCGCGTCGCGGCTGGCGGCCATCTTCCGTACCATTGCGCCGGACGCAACGCTGGCGCAGTTCACTGCTTTTGTGAAGGACAATCTTCCGGTTGGCATCGATCCGGCCGCGCCCAAGCTGGCCAAACTCTACGCGCAATACGCGCCGCAACAGATGTCGCTGGCGGATCGTGGCTACACGGCGGGCGTGCATCCGCTGGAGTTGTGGCTGGTGGGCTATCTGCGCCAGCATCCGGGGGCGAGCCAGAAGGAGGTGATCCAGGCGAGCCGCGCCGAGCGGCAGGCGGTGTATTCCTGGCTGTTCTCCACCCCTCGCAAGCAGGCGCAGGACCAGCGGATTCTGGGCTTGCTAGAGGGCGACGGTTTTGAGGAAATCCACCGTCAATGGCTCAATACGGGCTACCCCTTCGATTCGCTGGTGCCGTCTTATGCCACCGCGCTCGGGGCCTCGGCCGACCGTCCCGCCGCGCTGGCGGAATTGATGGGAATTCTCGTCAACGATGGCCTGCGCAAACCGACGACACGCATCAAGGCGCTGCACTTCGCCGCTGCAACGCCTTATGAAACCCTGCTGCACTACAAGCCAGTCAAGGGGGAGCGCGTGCTGTCGCCAGAAGTCGCGCAAGCGGTGCGCGGGGCCATTCGGCAGGTGGTGGAAAATGGCACCGCACAACGCGTAAAGCAGGCCTTCGTCCGGTCTGACCGCAGCATTATTCCAGTGGGCGGCAAGACCGGCACCGGCGATCAGCGATTCGATACCTATGGCCCGGGTGGCCGCCTGCTCAAGTCGCGCGTGGTGAATCGCTCGGCGACTTTCGTGTTTAACATCGACGAGCGCTTCTTCGGCACCATCATCGCCTACGTCCCAGGCGCGCAGGCCGCCGCCTATGATTTCACCAGCGGCCTGCCGGTGCAATTGCTGAAGGTGTTGGCGCCCAAGCTCATGCCCCTGATTAACCCAGATGGACGGGTCGGTAAAGGCGATGCCGCAGCGCCGGGCGCTTGCGTCCATTGAGTATGGGCGGGCCACTGGCGATGCCATTGCGCCGTCGGTGTTGAATGTGGCCTGCTTACAGGTTGAATCCAGAACAGAAGGTATTTCATGACCTGGCAAACCCTAGATGCACCACCCAGCGATCTGGGCGAGTCCCCCTTCTGGCACCCTGATGAGCAGATGCTTTACTGGGTGGATATTCCCGGCAAGCAGATTCATCGCGCCAATGTGTTCATGGGCACGGTACAAAGCTGGGCCATGCCTTCAGAGCCCGGCAGCATTGCACCGGCGCGTACGCGCGGGGAAGCGAGCGGCTTGGTGGTCGCGCTGCGTGACGGCATTTACCGCGCGCGGGAATGGGGCGGCGCCTTGCAGCGACTGCTGCTGGCAGACCATGATCCTGCAACCACCCGTTTCAATGACGGTAAAGCCGATCCGCGGGGTCGCTTTTGGGCTGGCACCATGTACGAGCCGCGCAACGCGGCCAAGGCCCAGCTTTTCTCGCTGGATTGCCGCAACGGATGTGCCCCGGTGTTGGAATTGAAGGCTGGCAATGCCACCATAGCCAACGGGCTGGCCTGGTCGCCTGACGCGGCGACCGTGTACTGGGCCGACACGCCCAGCCACACCATACGCGCCTGGCACTGGGACGGTGAGAGCAACGCCATGAGCCAGGGCCGGGTGTTCGGGCAATGGCCCGGCAAGCCCCCTGGCTGGCAGGCCGGCATGCCGGGCTACGGCGGGCGGCCCGACGGCGCTGCGGTGGACGCCGAGGGCAATTACTACGCGGCCATGTTCGAGGGCAAGCGCGTGCTCAAGCTGTCACCAGAGGGCGAGCTGCTGGCCGACATTGCCACGCCAGTGCAGTGCCCGACCATGGTGTGCTTCGGGGGCGACGACCTGCAAACCCTGTACCTGACGACGGCCCGCCATAGCCGCCCGGTGGCGGAGCTTGAAGTGATGCCGCAGTCAGGCTGTGTGTTTTCGATGCGGGTGGACGTACCCGGCCTGCCGGTCAACTTTTTCTTGGACTGACAATCCGCACACTCGCGCAGCAGCGCGGTGCCGCTGGAAAAAACCGAACGGCAGCCGTTCAAAAAAATCAAACTACGCCGTGCCAGACCCATTTACCATCAAGATCATGGATTCAGCGCTTCAACACATCACCGACCGGGTCCGGGCGGCCGCTGCAGCCGGTACCGCTTTGCGCATTCGCGGCGGCGGCAGCAAGGACTTTTACGGCCAGACGCTACAGGGCGAGGTGCTGGATGTCGCGAGCCTCACGGGCATCACCAGCTACGAGCCCACCGAACTGGTGGTGACCGTGCGTGCGGGAACGTCTTTGTCAGAGCTGGAGGCGGTGTTGGCTGAACGCGGGCAGTACCTTCCTTTTGAACCTCCGCATTGCGGACGCCAGGCGACCGCGGGCGGCATGGTCGCCGCCGGACTGAGCGGCCCGGCGCGCAGCAGCGTTGGCTCGGTACGCGATTACGTGCTCGGCGTCACGCTGCTCAACGGCAAGAGCGAGCTGCTGGTCTTTGGCGGTCAGGTCATGAAAAATGTCGCCGGCTACGACGTGTCGCGCTTGATGGTGGGTGCGCTGGGCACGCTGGGTGTGATTGTCGAGGTCTCGCTCAAAGTCCTGCCGCTGGCGCCGGCTGAAAGCACTTTGTTGTTTGAGCTGGACGAAATCGGCGCGCTGCAGCAACTCAGGCGCTGGGCGGGCCAGCCGCTGCCGCTCAATGCCTCGTGCTGGCAAGCCGGCAGGCTGCTCGTGCGGCTGCGGGGAGCGCGCGCCGCCGTCGCCGCAGCGCGAGCCAGCATGGGTGGCCAGATCGTCGATGACGTGGCCGGGCCCCGATGGTCGGCGTTGCGGGAGCAAACATTGCCGTTTTTCATGCTGAAGGGCGATGAGTCGCTGTGGCGTCTGGCCGTTCCCGACACGGCCGTGCCGCTGGCGCTGGGTCCCAGCCTCATCGAATGGGGCGGTGCCCAGCGCTGGATCAAGGCGCCGGCGACACAGTCCGGCACGCTGCGCCAGGCGGCTGCCGATGCGGGGGGGCACGCAACGCTGTTCAGAAGCGGCGACAAATCTTCCGGCGTGTTTGCAGCCTTGGCGCCGCCGCTGGCGCGCATTCACCGCAAGCTGAAATCAGAGTTTGACCCCGCTGGCGTTTTTAACCGCGGACGCATGTATCCGGAGTTTTGACATGTTTACCCCCACGTTTGCGGCTTTGCCGCCTCACTGCCTCCCGAGGGGGCGCAAGTCTCCCAGGGGCGGCCCGTCGGAGGCCTGATGCAAACCCATCTCGCCCCCGAATTCAAAAACACCGCCGACGGCCTGGCGGCCGAAGCGATTTTGCGCAAATGTGTGCATTGCGGGTTTTGCACCGCCACCTGCCCCACCTACCAGCTGCTCGGGGATGAGCTGGACGGTCCGCGCGGGCGCATCTACCTCATCAAGCAGGTGCTCGAAGGCGAGGTGCCGACGCGCAAAACCCAGCTGCACCTGGACCGCTGCCTGACCTGCCGCAACTGCGAAACCACCTGCCCCAGCGGCGTGCAGTACGGCCACCTGGTCGATATCGGTCGCAAGCTGGTCGATGAGCGGGTGCCACGCCCTGCGGCTGAAAAAGCCCTGCGCTGGGCACTTAAAGAGGGCTTGCCTTCGCCGCTGTTTGCGCCCGCCATGAAACTCGGCCAGACGGTGCGCGGGCTGCTGCCCGAGGCGCTTAAGAACAAGGTGCCGGCCCGGCAAGCCGCAGGCGTATGGCCCACGCGCACCCATGCCCGAAAAATGCTGATGCTGGAAGGTTGCGTGCAACCGGCCATGATGCCCAACATCAATGCTGCCACGGCGCGCGTGCTGGACGCCGCCGGTATTCAGACTGTGCTGGCGGCCAAGGCGGGCTGCTGCGGCGCGGTCAAATTCCACCTGAACGACCAGGACGGCGGCAAAACCGAGATGCGCCGCAACATCGACGCCTGGTGGCCGTTTATTGAACCTGCGACAGGAGCCGGTGTCGAGGCGATCGTGATGAACGCATCGGGCTGCGGTGTCACGGTCAAGGAATACGGCTACCACCTGAAGGATGACGCGGCCTATGCCGAAAAAGCAGTCCGCATCAGCGACCTGACGCGCGACCTCAGTGAACTGCTGCCCGAGTTGGTGGGCCCGCTACGGGGGCAGGTTGCTGCCAAAGGCGGTGCGATTGCATTTCATCCACCTTGCACCTTGCAGCACGGCCAGCAATTAAGCGGCGGCGTGGAGAAATACCTCGGCGAGTTGGGCTTTCAGATCAAGACCAGCCGCAACGAAGCGCACCTGTGCTGTGGCTCGGCCGGGACCTACTCCGTGCTGAACCCCGACATCGCCTACCAGCTGCGTGATCGCAAGCTCGGTCATTTAAACGACATGCAGCCCGAGGTGATTGTGTCGGCCAACATTGGCTGCATCACGCACCTGCAAAGCGGCACAACCACGCCGGTCAGGCACTGGGTGGAAATTCTCGACGAAGCGCTGGGTTGACGTCACTTCCCCCAGGAGGCTGTCGCCGCAGCAATTTTTGCTATTGAATGAATAGCTACTTTCGCCCGTACTCAAAGGGAGAAAGCCTGTTTTTATATTAGTCAGTCAGTCAGTCAGTCAGTCAGTCAGGCAGCCAGCGCGGCTTCCACGTCTTTGGCCAGGTCGGCCGGTTTGTCGGTCGGTGCAAAACGCCGGATGACTTTGCCATCCTTGCCGACCAGGAACTTGGTGAAGTTCCACTTGATGGCCTTGCTGCCCAGCAGGCCCGGCGCTTCAGACGACAACCACTTGTAGAGCGGGTGCGCGGCCGGGCCGTTGACGTCGATCTTGCCCATCATCGGGAAACTCACGCCGTAATTGAGTTGGCAGAACTCGGAAATCTCGCCATCGCTGCCCGGGTCCTGCGCGCCGAACTGGTTGCACGGAAAACCCAGCACCACCAGCCCTTTGCCGGCGTAGATTTGGTGCAGCTCTTCCAGACCACCAAATTGCGGCGTGAAGCCGCACTTGCTGGCGGTGTTCACAATCAAGAGGGCCTTGCCCCTGAACTCGGACAAAGCCACGCTTTTGCCATTGATCTGCTGGGCTTCGAAGTCGTAGATGCTGCTCATGGTGTGCTCCTAGGGTGAATCGTCAATGTAACGCAGCGGCAATTTTCCGCGGGCGCGCTCCCCAGGTAATTTCCCCCGAGCCGTGGCCTGCAGGGCCTCGCGGCTTACGCGATGCGAAAAGCGCGCAGGCGGGCTGGATTAATGCGGTTTTTCGCCGCGCGGCACAGGTGACGGGGCTGGCGCGATGGCCGCCAGCACGGCGGCCAGAACAATCAAACTGCCGCCCAGCAGGGTGCGGGGGCTGAACGCCGCCGCGTCGAGCGCCGCAGCGGACAGGCTGGCAAACAGAATTTCAGTCAGCATCACAATGGCGGTGGTGCTGGCCGCCAATCGTGCCGCGCCGTACTGCAGCGCCAGGTTGCTGATCAGAAAGGCCAGGCTCAGGCCCAACGCCATACCCAGCCACGACGTTGTCCAGACCGGCGCTGGCACAATGTGCCAGGCCATGCCGAGCAGCGCCGTGCCGCTGGCCATCAGGGCGCCGCCGCCAAACATCGCGATCATGCGGGACTCGCTCGGGGTGTACGCCAGCTTGCGCAGCAGCACGTTGGTGGCGGCAAAACTCAAGCCCCCCATCAGGCTGAGCCAGTCGGCCGCGTCTTGCGGCACCGGCCAGGGCGACTCGGGCGACTTCAGCACAATCAGCACCCCGACCATGGCCAGCAGCAGCCGCAGCAGCGACGCCCGGGTCGGTTTTTCACTCAGCACCGCCCAGGCCAGCAGCACCGACCAGGCCGGCATCAGGTAAAACAGCAGCACCACACGCACCACGTCGCCGACGGTGACGGCCCAGTTGAAACCGACATTGGTCAGGCCGGCGGCCACCGCCAGCAGCCACAGCTGCGGGTGCCGGGCGAAGCCGCGCCAGCCCCGGGGCCACACCAGCAGCACGCAAGCCAGCGAAAAAAAGTAGATCAGGGACGTTGCCCACAGCGGATGCAGCCCCAGCGACTGCAGTTCGCGAAACGGCCACCAGGACACGCCCCAGACAAAGGCGTTGATCACCAGCGCCGCCACGGCTGAGGGCGCCCCATGGTTTGATGGGACCCCACGCTTGTTCATTGCGGTGCCTTTTCCGTTTGTCCCGAGGTATTGAAGGGCACTCCTCGGTGGCGGCCATTCGGTCGGAGCGAGCCCTCGCGGCGCGTGTTGGCCCGGCAAGGGTTTTGCGCGGCAGCAGGGGGTTTCAATTTGAATCGCTTTGCCGGGGTATTGGCGTCTGCGGGCATTGCTGTAGTGTCATGTCCCAATTCGGATTGGGCTGTGTGGCACAAGCAAATAGCTGCGCACGCGACGGGGCACGCCAAACACCGCCGCCCACGTTGGGCGCTGGCTGGGTTCGATACCAGAACCACCGACCGTCCTCATCCTGCGCTGCCCATTCCCATCCTTGGGGGGCAAGCGACCAATCTGGCTCCGTACTAGCAGACGTCATTTGTTTCTCCACGTGCGTTTGACCACCTGGAATTATGCGTTTTTACCGGACGGCTACCGATGTGGCGTTGCCGCATGAAACCAGATGATCGGTTCTGGGCAAGTAAAAACGGGCGAAGCGTTTACAGCCGCTGCCGGGACTTTTGAGGGACCGCTGATGGGGGATTGCAGTCACCCAAGAAGGGTTTAGGCCACCCTGCGCGAATTTCCTGAATCGCTTGAAATCCGCCTCAATAGCAGGGGATCCGATTCAGGAGTTTCAATGGGATTTATCTCTGCCGGCGATGGTCAGCAGGTGGTCCAGCTGCTCTTTGTATTTGATGCAGTTGCTTTTGTGCCAGCGCTGGATCACCCACATAAAGCCCGCCACCACCACGCCAAAGGTGGTGATTGCGGCAAACGCCGACATGCCCATCCCGGTGGACAGGCTGTAGCCTGCGCCCAGTGCCAGAATGCAGGCCTGTTCGTTGAAGTTCTGCACCGCGATGGATCGGCCCGCGCCCATCAGGTTGTGGCCGCGGTGCTGCAGCAGCGCGTTCATCGGCACCACCAGAAAGCCGCCCAGGCCGCCCAGCAAAATCAGAAAGGGGGCGGCCACCCAGACGCTGGAGATGAAGTTCATCAAAATCACCAGCAAGCCCATCGCAATGCCCAGCGGGATCACGCTGCTGGCCTGGTCCAGCCGCATGCGCATGGAGGCCAAAATCGCTCCCGCCGCCGTGCCTATCGCCACCACCCCGACCAGTGACGAAGCCTGGGTGGTGCTGTAGCCCAGCGCGGCCGCGCTCCAGGCCAGCACGATGTAGCGCAGGTTGCCGGACACGCCCCAGAACAGCGTGGTGGTGGCGAGCGAAATCTGGCCCAGCTTGTCGCGCCACAGCGTCGCATTGCAATTCCAGAAGTCGGGCAAGAGCTCCAGCTTGTTGTTCGGCATGGGGCGCATTTCAACGCCGGTGTGCGGGATGCGCGTGTTGAACCAGGCCGCGACCGCGTACAGAAAAACCAGCGCACAAATGGCGGCTTCGGGGGGCGTGTCGATGCGGGTGCTGACGACCGGAAAGTCAAACGACAGCAGCAAATGCGACACTGAATGCCCGACCAGCTGGCCGCCAAGCAGCACACCCAGAATGATGGACGCAATCGTCAGTCCCTCGATCCAGCCATTGGCCTTGACCAGCTGCGAGGCCGGCAGCAACTCGGTGAGGATGCCGTACTTGGCCGGCGAATACGCGGCGGCGCCCAGACCGACGATCGCGTAAGCCATCAACGGGTGCGTGCCGAACAGCATCATCAGGCAGCCCACCACCTTGATGGCGTTGCTGACGAACATCACCTTGCCCTTGGGCTGCGCGTCGGCAAAGGCCCCGACAAAAGGCGCCAGGACTACATAAAACAGCGCGAACATTGGCACCAGCGCAGCCGGCTGCCACTTGGGCGCGCCACTGGTTCTGAGCAGCTCCACGGCAACGACAAACAGCGCATTGTCAGCCAGCGAGCTGAAAAACTGGGCTGCCATGATGGTGTAAAAACCGCGCTTCATTGAACTGTCTTGATCACCATTGCGAATGTATGAGGCACCCTGATGCCACAAGATAAAAGTGAATGTCTCCCGACGATCAAGGTTTATAGCACGGGGCAAGCTGGCAAAATCGACAAATTGGCTTTAACAGGCCTGCGTTAACCCTCGTTGTTCAGTCGTCCCTTTTGTTATACCAAGACTGCGTCTGCCCATGCCCCGTCCCATTCTTGCCACCGTTCACGCCGAAGCGCTCAGTCACAACCTGGCGCGTTGCCGCAGTGCAGCGCCGGACGCGCGGGTCTGGGCGGTCATCAAGGCCAATGCCTATGGCCATGGGATCGAGCGCGTCTTTGAAGCATTGCGCAGCGCCGATGGATTTGCCCTGCTCGATCTGGCGGAGGCCCAACGCCTGCGCGCACTTGACTGGCGCGGACCGATTCTCTTGCTCGAAGGCTGTTTTGAGCTGCGCGACCTTGAGCTGTGTTCGCGCCTGGGCCTGTGGCACACCATTCATTGCGACGAGCAGATCGACATGTTGGCCACGCACAAAACCCAGCTGCCGCACCGCGTGTTCCTGAAAATGAACTCGGGCATGAACCGCCTGGGTTTCACGCCGGAACGCTACCGAGCCGCCTGGACACGCTTGAACGCGCTGCCGCAGGTTGACGAAATTTCACTGATGACCCATTTCAGCGACGCCGATTTCAGCAACGGCATTGCCCGGCAGCTGCGAGCCTTCGAGGCAGTCACGCACGATTTGCCCGGCGAGCGCACGCTCAGCAACAGCGCGGCCCTCTTGCGGCATGCCGCAGTCCTCGGCGAAAAATCCGACTGGGTGCGTCCCGGCATTGCGGTCTACGGCAGCGCGCCCGACTACCCTCAACACAGCGCCGCCGACTGGGACTTATTGCCTACTCTGACACTTGCTTCAAAAATCATAGCTGTTCAAGAGCTTGCAGCGGGCGCCACGGTCGGCTACGGCTCGAGTTTCACGGCCGAGCAGCCGCTGCGCATCGGTGTCGTGGCCTGCGGTTATGCGGACGGCTACCCCCGCCATTGCACGACGGGCACAGCGGTTCTGGTCAACGGGGTACGCACGCGCATGGTGGGGCGCGTCAGCATGGACATGATCACGGTGGATCTCTCGCCAGTGCCGGATGCGGGGATGGGGTCCGAGGTGACCTTGTGGGGGCGGTCTGCCGGCGGTGCTGTGCTGTCGATTGATGAGGTGGCGCTGGCCGGTGGGACTGTCGGCTATGAGCTGATGTGTGCGCTGGCGCTGCGCGTGCCGGTCGTCATCGCAGAATGAGCCCGCTCTCGAACCCAAGATCGGTCGACGGTAGGAAAGCGCAAGTAGAGCGTAATTTGCGATGGCGCCATCGGTTTGTGGTTTCGCGGCTGATTTTCGGATGTAGGGCTTGAAGGCCTGATCGGCTCAGCGCTTGCGCAATCCCAGCACCATCACCGCCCCAACAACCAGCAGAGCCCCTGCCACCTGCATCGGCGCAATCGCCTGGCCCAGGATCAGCCAGGCCAGCACCAGCGCGAACACCGGCTCGACATTCATGATGGCCGAGTTGCCGACCACGCCGAGCTTGGGCAGCACGGTGAACATGATGGTGAAGGCAGTGCCGTACAACAAGGTCAGCGCCACCAGACCCCACCAGCCCACCGCCGCCTGCGGCAGATGAAAACCGCCTTGCACGGCGACCCCGACCAGCGCGAACAGGCCGACGGTGGTCATGGTCGTCAAAGTGCGCACCTGGCCATCGACATCACCGGCCTCGTGTTGGGTCAGCACCAATGCCACGCCGAAAGTGGCGGCGGCGGCCAGCGCAAAGGCTACGCCGGCGCCGATGCGGCCCCATTGGTCGGCAGCACCCAGGCCCGAGGCGGCGCCCAGCACGTCCAGCGCCAGACCCAGGCCGACCAGAATCACCGGCATCGCGAGTAACAAGGCGCGCTCGGGCGAGCGGCGGTACAAGATCCAGTCCCACAGCGCGGTCCAGATCGGGTAGGTGTTGAAGGCCAGCAGGGCCAGCGCCACCGGCAGCCGCGCCACCGCGGAGTACAGGCACAGGCTCTGCACGCCGATCAGCAGGCCGATGAGCGGCAGGATGCGTTTGTGGCGTGCGCTGAAGCTGATTCGCACCCGCTGGATTGCCAGCAGCGCTGCCAGCGCAAGCGCAGTGACGACGCTGCGCACGGCCACCGCGGTGGCGACGTCCACCCCGTTGTTGAACGCCAGGCGCGCCGCCACATGGTTGGCGCCCATCATCAGCGCGATCAGCAGCAAGGTCGCAAAAGCAGTTCCGCTCAGAGCGCGCGTTGAGGTCATGCCGTGGTGGGTTGCCGGTTAGGCGTCAGGGCAGGCTGGCCAGGTGAGTCTGCGCGGCGCGGCCCAGCTTTTCGTCGAAGGTGGCCAGCGGGGCTTTGAGTTCAGCTGCCAGCCACAGGTAGGCCGCGTCGTAGGCGGACAGCTTATAGCGCAAGGCGAGCTCATGCTGTGCCTCTGCAGCTGTGCGGTGCAGTTCAATGTCCTGTTGTGCATAGTCGGACAGTGCCAGGGTGATAACCGCTTCCGGCCACCCGAGGCGACCTTTTTTTAACGCCACGCTGATGATTTCATGGTCGAGCAGGTAAGGGGCATGGAGCGTTTTGCCAGTCATCAGGCTCAGCGCCTGGTCGCGCGTTTCCTCCTCGAAGATGGCGGCACTCAAGACGCTGCAGTCCACCACCAATGGCGGTCTCATCAGATAGGTTGCGGGTGGCTCTGCAACATAAAGAGACGGCGATGGCGACGACGCGGGGGCTGGCGAGTTAGGTAATTCCAAAGCGTTCATCGCGAGTCACGATCCTCGCGGATGATGTCCACGGCCAGCGGTCCGCCTGTAATCGGTTGCGGAAAGCGCAGCCTGTGCTCGGCGGCAATTTGTTCAATGGTTTTGGTGCCGCGCCGGGTGATGGGGTGCCCCAGGCGGTCAAAACCAAGCACTTGCCCCGTTGACGCTGTCGTGTCCGGTGGTACGGAAGTCATTGAGCTGCTGCTGAGCCCGGCAGACGGGTCAACGACCGCCCGCTCAATCAGGCTCATCAACTCCCCTTGCAAGGAGCGATGGTTTCGTGCTGCGCGTTGGCGCAGGGCTTCTGCCCACTGCTCCGGGACATCTTTAATTGAAAGATTTGCCATGATGGCTCCAAATGATTCTGGAGCCATTTTGGAGCCACAAAGATGGTATGTCAACGCCAAAACGGACGCTAGTAGAGCCCGCGAACCCTGGCATGCAGTCGGGCCAGTCCGAGCAGTGCGTTGGTGCAGGGAGTAGGCACGCCGGTCAGCGTGCCCAGTTCCTTGACCACCGTGACCAACGCATCGAGCTCGACGGGCTTGCCCGCTTGCACGTCCTGCAGCATGGACGTCTTGAAGGCGCCCAGCTGGAGCGTCACCGCATGCCGGTCTTCGGGTTGCTGATCTATGGGCAAGCCGATGCGGGCACCTATCTCTTTGGCTTCGAGCATCACGCTTGATATGAAGTTGCGCACCAACGCGTCGCCCAGAATCAGGTCTGTGGTGGCGCCGGTGAGGGCGCTGATCGGGTTGACCGTCATGTTGCCCCACAGCTTGAACCAAATATCCTTCTGGATCTGTTCGGAGACCGGCGCGTCAAAACCGGCTTGGGCCAGCAGCGCAGACAGTTGCCGCACGCGCGCGCTTTGCACGCCTGAAGGCTCACCCAGTATCAGTTTGTTGCCAAAGTGATGCCGCACCAGGCCGGGTGCGCTGAGTGAACAGCTGGCGTGGACGACGCAGCCGATGATGCTGGCTGCCGGAATGGCGGCGGCAATCTCGCCGGTGGCATCGACGGCCTGCAGCTGTGTGCCGGCATAGGCGCCACCAAAGCCCTGAAAAAACCACCAGGGCACGCCATTCATTGCAGTCAGTACCACGGTGTCGGGGCCGATCAGCGGCGCGATGTGGCGTGCCACGTCCAGCAGCGCCGGTGCCTTCACGGCGATGACCACCAGGTCCTGTACGCCCAGCGCGGCCGGGCTGGCACTGGCCTGCACCGCCACAGACGTGGTTTGCACTTCGCCCGGCCCGCTGCCACCATTTGTCTGCACACGCAGCCCGTATTTTTGCAATGCGCCCAGCGTGGCGCCGCGCGCCACCACGCTGACACGGCAACCCGCAGCGGCCAGCCCAACGCCGATCCAGCCACCCACGGCGCCGGCGCCGTAAATGCATATGTTTTGAATGGGAGTATTGGTCATTCTGGCCTTTAGCCCTTTAAATACGGACTTGCATAGCTCTATTTTTGATAGCTGATGTCAATTCGGTCCACCTGCCGCACCAGTGCATCGAACACGTCCTGCCCGGCACCGTGACTGGGGTTGAACTGCAGCGCGTCGCGGGTGCATTTTTCCGCAATGGCTGGTGACACCGCAATGGCCGGGCCCATGCTGAAGGTCGCCAGCTGGATTTCGCAGGCCCGCTGCAGCGTCCACAAAATCACAAAGGCCTGCGGCAAGGTGCGTCCCCAAGTCAGCAGGCCATGGTTGCGCAAGATCACCGCCTGCCGCGAGCCCATGCTGTTGAGCAGGCGCGGACCTTCTTCGGCATGGATGGTAATGCCTTCGAAGTCGTGGTAGGCCACCATGTCATGCAGCTGAGCGCTGTAGAAGTTGGTTTGCTGCAAGCCGCCCTGCAGGCAGGCCACCGCTACCCCCGCCGTGGTGTGGGTGTGCATCACGCAATGCGCATCTGGCATGCCGTCGTGAATCGCCGCATGCACGGTAAAGCCGGCCGGATTCACCGGCCAGGTCGATCCGCCCAGCACCTTGCCCTGCAGGTCGATCTTCACCAGATTGGACGCGGTGACTTCGCTGTAGTGCAGCCCAAACGGGTTGATCAGGAACTGCTTGGGTCCGCCTGTCGCGCTGTCCGGGAGCCGCACCGTGATGTGGTTGTAAATCATCTCGGTCCAGCCCAGCATCGCAAACACGCGGTAACAGGCGGCCAGCTCGACACGGGCTTTCCATTCTTCGGGATGGACGCGCGCGGACGGCTCAGATTGATGCAGGGCGTTCATGGTCGTTACTCCAGTGATGGACAAGCCAAGGTTCGGGCCCGCCCAGTGAAAACGCGTAAGCCGGCCGCGAAAGCCCGCCCCGGGCAAGACCAGTCACTCGGGGGGCATCCTTGCTTCGATACCGCGGGATGATGGGGCCTACCTCGGGACGAACGGGAGTATGGCCAGCGTGGAGGCCACAGAAGGCACGCAGGCCGCCGGGGGCGGTGGCGGATCCGGTCATCATGCAAACGGGTGCGGTGGTTGTCACGGCTTCAATAGCCTGGGTCGGCGGGCGAACGCGGCGAAGGGCCGCCCCGGGCAAGTTCAGCCTCCTCCGGGGGCAGAGCGTGGTGCGCGAAGCGACAAGCGTGGGGGCAACAGCGACTCCGGCATTGAAGCGGGCGGCCAGCGCACTGGTGTGGCGTGCCAGCAGGTTGGTATCCAGGCCCACGGCGACAAAGGTGGCACCGAGATCCATGTAGTGGCGAGCCAGGGCTTCATCGGTCGTCAATATGCCGGCAGCCTTGCCGGTTTTCACGATGCGGACAATCGCCGTTTCAATCGCCGCCTGCACCTCCGGGTGGCTGGGGTTGGCGACATGGCCCATGGATGCAGACAGATCGGCCGGGCCAATGAAGATACCGTCCACGCCGTCGGTGGCAGCAATGGCCTCCAGATGATTCAGTGCATTTTTTGTTTCGGCCTGCACCAGCAGGCAGATCTGCTGGTTCGCTTGGTGCGCATAAGACGGG
>JBKJZS010000006.1:0-4586 GCA_046714915.1 Polaromonas sp.
TGTTTCGTATGTCTCCGGTCTATACAGCGACGCAAAAAAAAGTAAGTTGCCGACGGGCAACCCCCGGCCACCAGGCTCAACCGTCCCCCGGACTTGGCGGTAAATGTTAGCCCGCCTCAACGCCCTCCCCCGCGACGCCCGCGACACCCTGTTCCTGCTGGTGGTCATCGCCTGGGTGCTGCTGCCGCAATTCAGCCATCTGCCGCCGTGGTGCGGCGCACTGGCAGCCGCCATGCTGCTGTGGCGTGGCCGGCTGGCGCTCAGCGCCAAAGCTTTGCCGGGCAGATGGTGGCTGCTGGGGCTGCTGGCCGTTGCCGTGGTCGCGACGCTGCTGACGCACCGGACGCTGCTGGGGCGCGAAGCCGGCGTCACGCTGATTGTGATTTTGCTGGCGCTCAAGACGCTGGAACTGCGCGCAAAACGTGACGCCTTCGTGATCTTTTTCCTGAGCTTTTTCACGATGCTCACCAACTTCTTCTACTCTCAGTCGCTGCTGACAGCCTTCAGCATGCTGCTCGGGCTGCTGGGTTTGCTGACAGCACTGGTCAACGCGCACATGCCGGTAGGTAAACCGCCTCTGCGGGAGGCCGCGACAACAGCCGGATGGATGGCCCTGCTCGGCGCACCCGTGATGGTGATCCTGTTTGTCCTGTTTCCGCGACTGGCGCCTTTATGGGGCATTCCCTCGGATGCGATGGCCGGCCGCAGCGGCCTGAGCGCGACCATGCAGGTCGGCACTATCGCCAGCCTGGCGCTCGACAGCAGCGTGGCCATGCGGGTCCAGTTTGAAGGAGGCCGGACCCCGCCGCAGCGGGATCTGTACTTTCGCGCCCCGGTACTGACAGACTTCGACGGGCGCGAGTGGCGGCCCTCGAGAGCCAGTTTTCCGTCCCGCTACAAGCTGCCGGCCAGCCTGAGCGTTCTGGGCGCGCCCATCCGTTACGAAGTCACGCTGGAGCCGACCAGCCGGCCCTGGCTGTTTGTGCTGGACGCCGCCGTCGACAGCCCCCTTCTGCCTGCTTACCAGACCCGCATGAGCGCCGATTTACAGTGGCTGACGGAGCGCCCGATTACCGATCTGGTGCGCTACACGGTGCAAAGTCACACGGTGTTCCGGCATGGCCCGCAGCAGCAGGCGGTCGGCTTGCAGGAATTTGTCGAGTTGCCGCCCGGCTTCAACCCCCGCACACTGGAACTGGCCGCCGAAATACGGCGCGACCCGCGCTATGCCCAAGCCGCCGCCCCGGCGCTGGTGCAGGTGGCGCTGGACAGGTTGCGCAGCGGCGGCTACATCTACACGCTGGAGCCGGGCGTGTACGGCCCGAACACCGCCGACGAGTTCTGGTTTGACCGCAAAGAGGGCTTTTGCGAACACATCGCGTCCGCCTTTGTAGTACTGATGCGTGCCCTGGATATTCCAGCCCGCATTGTGACCGGCTACCAGGGCGGCGAGCTCAACTCCTTCGATGGCTTCTGGGTAGTGCGCCAGAGCGATGCGCATGCCTGGGCCGAAGTCTGGCAGGCCGGCCAGGGCTGGCTGCGGGTGGACCCCACTTCGGCGGTGGCACCCGGGCGCACTGGCGCTTTCCAGCGGCTGTCGGCGCCACAAGGGCTGGTCGGGCAGGCGCTGGGCAACTTCAGCCCGACGTTGGCGGCGCAGTTCAGGGCCACGTGGGAAGCCGTGAACAACCGCTGGAACCAGTGGATTCTCAATTACTCGCAGAGCAAGCAACTCAACCTGCTCAAAAGCATCGGGTTTGAATCCCCGAGCTGGGAAGACCTCAGCTACGTCCTGCTCGGCATCATCGTTTTGACCAGTCTCGCCGGGGCAAGCTGGGGCTTGTGGGAGCGGGTCCAGCATGACCCGTGGCTGCGGCTGCTGGCCCGCGCCCGCAAAAAACTGGCTAAGACCGGCATCAACAGCGGTGCCGCGACATCGCCGCGGCAACTGGCGGTGCAGGTCTTGCGCCAGCATGGCAACCAGGGCCAGGCGCTGCACGACTGGCTGATGCAGCTGGAAGAGCAGCGTTATGCCGGCGCGGGCACTGGGGGCGCCAGCCTGGCGCAGCTGACAAGGCAATACCAGCGGCTCGGCTGGCCCAACTGAGTTTTTTCAGCGGCTGCCGGGACGGGTGTACGCTCGTATCCATACAATCATTCTCTGCCCCTCTTCTTCCCCGTTCTCAGGACCCGCTTTTTTTGCATGATTGCTGATCTATTTTCTAAACCCGCTTCGCCACGCGTCCTGGTCGCGCTACTTTTGATAGCTGCCTGCGCAGGTACAGCAGGTACCAGCGACGCAAAAGATCTGAAAAAACCCCGCAAAGGCGGGGGCCAGCCGGCGGCGGCACAGGGGCCGGCTTATGCGAGCCGCCCTGATGTGATGCGCTTTGCCGACGACCTGGCCAGCCGGCGCGGCCTGGATGCGAACTGGGTACGCGAGGCCATCGGCCAAGCGCGTTACCTGCCCACCGTCGTCCGGCTGATGCAGCCCCCCGCCAAGACCTTTACCAAAAACTGGCGTGTGTACCGCAGTCGTTTTATTGACCCGGTCCGCATCGAGGCCGGGGTGAAGTTCTGGCAGGACAATCGGGCCACCTTGGACCGCGCCGAAAAAGAGTACGGCTTGCCGGCCGACATCATTGTCGGCATCATCGGTGTGGAAACCATCTATGGTCGCGACACTGGCAGCTTTCGCGTGCTGGACGCGTTGGTGACACTGGCTTTCGACTTCCCCGCCTCGCACCCGCGTGCCGAGGCGCGCGGCGAGTTTTTCAAAGGTGAGGTCGAGCAGTTTTTAACCATGCAAAGCCGTCTGGGCAGCGACCCGACGGCTCCGCTCGGAAGTTATGCCGGCGCCATGGGTATGCCGCAGTTCATGCCATCGAGCTGGACAAAATACGCGGTGGACTTCGATGGCGACGGCAAGGTGGACCTCTGGAATAGCCCCAGCGATGTAATAGGTTCGGTCGGCAATTATTTCAAGGCTTTTAACTGGCAGCCCGGCATGCCGACGCATTATCCGGTTCGGTTTGATACCGCCACCGTGGACATGGACGCGCTGATGGCGCCCGACATCTTGCCGACCTTCAGCGTGGCCAGTTTCACGGCTAAAGGGGCTGTACTTGAAGGCCCGGCGCTCGCGCACACCGGTCAACTGGCGCTGGTGGAGCTTCTCAACGGCGATCCGGCCCAGGGCGGGAGTGCTCCGTTATACGTGGCCGGCACGGAGAATTTCTATGCCATCACGCGCTACAACTGGAGCAGCTACTACGCCATGGCCGTGATCGAGCTGGGGCGCGAAGTCGCTGCACGAGTCAGGCCATAGATGCAAACAGAGGTATTCATCGCTGTGTCTGTGATGCAAAGCAGCAGTCTCCGGTCTCTGGGGATGACCTGCCTGACTTGCGCAGTGGCCCAAAGCAGCCCCGCGGATGCTCCGTCACGCTCAGCTTATGGGGTGCTTGAAATGGGTAAATCTCAATTGAAACGGAAAACGCTATGAAATTAAGTGCTGCGGGCGCAGTATCTATAGGGTCTTGTGTGGCTTTTCATTCAAACTCGGTCGCAGAGTGGAGCGTCGTAATGTAGCAATGCGAGACTTGACCCCCATGTACTCAATATCTGTTCTCCCTGGGCTTGCTTGGACCGTCGGCCAAGAGGATCGCCAGGGGTGCCGGAGACCTCAAGGATTGTGATGAAACGTGTTGATGATTTCCGCCTTAATTTCGTAAAAAAAGAACTCGTGCCAATTTTGGTCGGGGGCATGGGGGTTGATATTTCAACAGCCGAGCTGGCCCTGGAAGCCGCCCGGCTGGGGGGCATCGGTCATATCTCTGACGCCATGGTGCCCGACGTTTCGGACCGACGCTTTGATACCAGCTTCGTCAAGGAAAAAACCCGCTTTTACAAGCACAACATAGACAACTCCGACAAGTCCATGATCAAGTTCGATCTGGGCATGCTGGCCGACGCCACCCGGCGCCACGTCGAAGCCACCATGCTGGCCAAGCGCGGCGACGGCATGATTTTTGTCAACTGCATGGAAAAGCTGACCATGAACGCGCCCCGCGAAACGCTGCAAGTGCGCCTGGCCTCCGCGCTTGACGCCGGCATTGACGGCATCACCCTGAGCGCCGGCCTGCATCTGGGCTCGTTCGGCCTGATCGCCGACCACCCGCGTTTTCACGATGCCAAGCTGGGCATCATCGTGTCGTCGGTGCGGGCGCTGCAATTGTTCCTGCGCAAGAACGCCAAACTCAATCGCAGGCCCGACTACATCGTGGTTGAAGGCCCGCTCGCCGGCGGCCACCTGGGCTTTGGCATGGACTGGGCGCAATACGATCTGGCCACACTGGTGGCCGAAGTCGTGCAGTACCTGCATGGCGAGCAGCTCGATATTCCGGTGATCGCCGCAGGCGGCGTGTTCACGGGCAGCGATGCCGTGTCGTTTCTGGAAAATGGCGCGGCGGCGGTGCAGGTTGCCACGCGATTCACCGTGGCCAACGAATGCGGTCTGCCGGCCAAAGTCAAGCAAGAGTATTTCAAGGCCAGCGAGGACGACATCGTCGTCAACACCATTTCCC
>JBKJZS010000007.1:0-4062 GCA_046714915.1 Polaromonas sp.
CGGATGGCGTCATCGGTGACCAGCAGCTCGAACACGCCGGTGCGGCCCGCGTAACCGGTCTGAGCGCATTCGCCGCAGCCGGCGCCGTGGCAATGAACGCAGAGCTTGCGCACCAGCCGCTGCGCCAGCACACCGAGCAGCGACGAGCTCAGCAAAAAGGGTTCCACGCCCATGTCGGTCAGGCGCGTGACCGCACTGGCCGCGTCGTTGGTGTGCAGCGTGGCCAGCACCAGGTGGCCGGTGAGCGAGGCCTGGATCGCGATTTGCGCTGTTTCAAAGTCGCGGATCTCACCGATCATGATGACGTCAGGGTCCTGCCGCAGGATGGCGCGCAGGGCCTTGGCAAACGTGAGATCGATCTTGGCGTTGACCTGCGTCTGGCCAATGCCCGAGAGCTCGTACTCGATCGGGTCTTCGACCGTCATGATGTTGCTGCTGGCCGCGTCCAGTCGGCTGAGAGCCGCGTACAGGGTGGTGGTCTTGCCCGATCCGGTCGGCCCGGTAACCAGGATGATGCCGTGCGGCTGCGCGATCAGGCCCTGGAAACGGGCCAGCGCGGTGCCCTGCATGCCCACGGCCTCCAGGCTCAGCCTGGATTCGGATTTGTCCAGCAGTCGCAGCACGGCGCGCTCGCCGTGGGCGCTGGGCAGGGTGCTGACCCGCACGTCCACTGCACGCGTGCCGATGCGCAGGCTGATGCGGCCGTCCTGCGGCAGGCGCTTTTCGGAGATGTCGAGCTCGGCCATGATCTTCAGGCGCGAGATCAGCGCGGCATGCAGCGCGCGATTTGGCTGCACCACCTCGCGCAAGGTGCCGTCGACCCGAAAGCGCACGCTGCTGTGGCGCTCGTAGGGCTCAATGTGGATGTCGCTCGCCCCGTCGCGCGCGGCCTGGGTGAGCAGGGCATTGAGCATGCGGATGATGGGCGCGTCGTCCGAGGTTTCCAGCAGGTCTTCCACTGCGGGAAGTTCCTGCATCATGCGCGAGAGGTCGGCGTCGCTTTCGACTTCGCTGACCACGGTGGCAGCACTCGACTCGCCTTGGGCGTAAGCGGCGCTGATACGCTGCGCCAGCGCGGCCGCGTCGGCCTGCTGCAGGGTGCGCACCGGGTACTTGCGCATGACTTCGCCGATCGCGCTGGCTGAAGGCTGGCCCGCGTGCCACAGGGTGCAGTCGTGCCCGTTGTCCTCCAGCAGCAGCTGGTGGGTTCGCGCAAAGGCATAGGGCAGGAGATGACGCATGGACGGGGTCTTACCAGGTGCGGGGTGCGCCGACTGCCGCTGGGGCCGGCAATGGACCGGGCGTTGTCGCGGACAGGGGCGAAAGGGTGGCGGCGGGCGTGGTCATGCCCAGCGGTCCCGGCACGGCCCGCGGGGGCGGCAAGGGCGGCAGCACCGGCGCTTCGTTCACCGGGACCGCCCAACTGGGCACCGGCTGGGCATCCCTCTGGGTGGCGCGCATCAGGTCGTAGCGGTCCATCGACAGAGCGTCGCTCGCCGACGCGTCACGCACCACCACCGGCCGCAGGAACACCATCAGGTTGGTCTTTTTGCGGCTGCGGGTCTCGCTTTTGAACAGGTTGCCAAAGAGTGGAATGTCACCCAGGCCGGGCACTTTTTCCTGGTTGCCCGAGTACTCGTCCTGCAGCAGGCCACCCAGCACCACAATCGCGCCGTCGTCTACCAGCACCGACGATTCAATCGAGCGTTTGGTGGTGGTGGGGCCGTTGGCAGCGGCTTCGGTGCCAGCTTTCACGGCAGAGGTTTCTTGGTAAATCACCATCTTGACGGTGCCGTTTTCGTTGATTTGCGGCCGCACCCGCAGCGTCAGGCCCACATCCTTGCGCTCCACGGTCTGGAATGGGTTGATTGAGCCGGTGTTGCCGCCTGTGTTGGTGAACGAGCCCGTCACAAAGGGCACGTTTTCACCAATCACGATCTTGGCCTCCTCGTTGTCCAGCGTCAGCAGATTCGGGGTGGACAGCACGTTGCCGTCGCCATTGGACTCCAGAAAGCGGGCCAGAAACCCCAGGATATGTTTGCCGTTGATTTTGTGCCCGATGCCGAAGTTCAAGCCCGATGAGGGCCGGCTGTCGGCACTCCTGGAAGCCAGTCCGATGGCCAAGTCGATGATGTTGGCGCCCCCCAGGCTGGAGTTGGTGCCAATGATGCCGACGTTGGTGTTGCTGCTGTTGCCCAAGGCAGTTTGCCATTGGATGCCGAATTCGGCGGCTTTTTCGGCATTGACCTCGACGATCAGGCTTTCCACCAGCACCTGGGCGCGGCGTCCGTCGAGCCTGTCGATCACGGCGCGCAGCTGGCGGTACTGGGGTTCGGGGGCCGTGATGATGAGCGAGTTGGTCGTCGGGTCGGCCTGGATCTGCCCGCCGGTGGTCGGCTGGTTGGCACTTTGGCCGGAGCTCTGGCCGGCGGATGTGGTCGCCGCGATGCCTGCCCCCGGGGTGATGGTCGCAATCGTGGACGCGGCCCCGCCGCGGGTCGCCTCGCTCGCCATCGCCGCCCGCAGTGTGGTAGCCAGCTTGGTGGCATCGGCATTCTTGAGATAGACCACGTAGATGTTGCCGCCAGCCAGGCCGGTGCTGCCGGCTGCGGGCTGGTCCAGCTTGGCCACCAGCGAGCGCACGAGCGCCACCCGGGCCGGGTTCGCGGCGCGCAGGATCAGCGCGTTGCTGCGCGGTTCGGCAATCAGCGTTGTCCGGAACGAAGCGTCTACCTGCCCCGCCGCGCCCGCAGGGCTGCCCGACTCCACCAGCCGGGTGACCAGGGGTGCCAGGTCCGTGGCAATGGCGTGCTTGAGCGGGATGACTTCCACATCGGACGCGTTCGCGACATCGAGTGCCGCGATGATGCGGGAAATGCGTTGCAGGTTGTCCGTGTAGTCGGTGATCACCAGCGAGTTGGTGCCCGGATTGGCGTTGATGGTGTTGTTGGGGCTGATCAGCGGACGCAGCACCGGCACCAGGCTGATGGCCGACTCGAAATTGAGTCGGAAAATCTGCGTCACGATCTGGTTGCCGGCCGCTGGCACCGGACCGGCCGACACGCTGCCGCCCTGCAGTTTTGCGTCTGACTCGGGCACCACCTTGTACAGGCCGGCCGATTCCACCACGGTGAAGCCGGACAGCCGCAGCGTGGCCATAAACTGGTTGAACGCCGCCGCCGGCGTAACCGGTCGATCGGTGTTGAGGTTGATCGTGCCCTTGACGCGCGGGTCCACCACCACATTGCGCCCGGTGATGATGGCCATGGTGCGGGCCACGGCCTCGATCTCGGCGTTGTTGAAGCTCAGCGTGATCGGCTCACCCGGTCGGGGCACGCCCGACGCCGGAGTTTGGGCATGTAATTCCCCACCCGTCCATGCCAACAAGGCGCAGATAGCTATCGAAATAGTAGCAAGCCGGAGACGCGGTGGAAAAGAATGTTGCATGAAATTAGCCTACGGTGATGATGGAGCGGGGGCCGTTGCGCCGCCCGATGATGTTCAGCAGATTGGACAGCGCGGCCTCGCGCTCCGGCGCCGCGCTGGCGCTGCCTTCGAAGCGCAGCCGCGAACCGACCCACTGGCCGCGACCGGTGAGCTGCAGGCTGCCCTCTAGCGTGTCCAGTTGAAGCGTTGACGTAGTCCCTCCGTAGAGCGTGATGCGGTAACTGCCCATGGGTCTCAAGGTGGACAGGCGCGACGAGATCTGGCTGGCTTCGAGTTGGGCGCGACCAGCCGTGACCAGCCGCCCTTCAACCCATTCTACTGAAAGCCCCTGTGTGGACACCCTCAGCTGACCCTCCGGCTGCACCGTGTTCCAGGGTGTGCCCAGGCCGGTCAACACCGAGGCTGGCCATTGCGACTGGCCATCGGCCAGCGTCAGCTGGGCACCGCCCCAGCGCGGCGCGATCTGCCCGTGAAGCGGCCGGGGCGTGCAGCAGCCAGCGTGAACGCTTGCGCTGACGCCGCGCCAGCCCGGTTGCAGCTGCCAGGCCACGCGGCCGGGCAGGGCGGACGCGTCCTGGCTGCCGGCACCGCCCGTGAGCACGAGCCGGGCCGAGC
>JBKJZS010000008.1:0-1220 GCA_046714915.1 Polaromonas sp.
GTTGGCGTGCAGTGGTTTGAGGTAGCGCCAGGGCGGCGCGCCCCGGTTGAAGGTGCCGCGCTGAATGTTGAGGCCGTAATGCTGCGCCGAGCGAAACACGCGCATGCCCGAAACCGGGTCATTGCGCGACAGAATCACGACCTCGACGCGCTGCGGCGGCGTGACCGGGCTGGCGGCTTCGGCATCAATCTCGGGCACGCGGTTAAATGCCAGCAGTTTTTTGACCAGCGAAAACGCCACGCCGGGTTTGGCGGGCACATCGAGCCGGTCCAGTTGCAGTTGCATGTAGGCGGCGTCTTTTTTGCTGCCAGGCGTGCTGACCTGGCTCAGGCCGGCTTCAAAGACGCGGTTTTCTTCCTCAAAGTCAAACAGCGCGCGCGATGAAATCGCCACCACCAGTTGTCCGTCCAGATTTGCTGCCATTTTTTCACCTGTTGAGCTTTCTCTGTACTTTAACGCCAGCGTGTTTTCAGGCCCAGGAACGGGCAGCCTGCCTTGTCATCCCGGACCCCGGATCAGGTCCGGGGCAGGCCCGATCCGGGATCCATGCCGCATGCGCCGGCTGTAGTGATCCAGCATGGATTGCGGGTCAAGCCCGCAATGACAGTGTGCGCCATTGTCCGAAGGCCAAACCGTCCTGCGGCCACTCATCGGCGCGCGTGACCTGCCGGATACCGCGAGCCACTAATTGCGTGGCGCGAATGATCCCGGCGTGGGTGATCCAGACCGCATCGGGCACGGCCGCTTTGCTGGCGCTGACCTGCAACGCGTCGTAGGCATGGGCTACCCGCGCCATCACGGCACTCACGCTTTCGCCATGACCACCGACGGCGTGGTCGGCAAAATTGTCCATCCACATGTCGAACTCGCTGCGGACGATCTCGGCCCACGGCCTGCCTTCCCAGGCGCCGAAGTTCATCTCCTGCAGGCGGGCATCAGTTTCAAGGGTTAAATCGGGCCGCAACCGCAGGAGTGCCTGCGCCAAATGCGCACATCTTTGTAGCGGCGAGGTGCTGACCGCAGCCCCCTGCGGCAGTACTGCTGACAGGGCATGGGCACATTGCCGGGTGGCGTCAGGCTCGGCCGCCACGTCCAGCGCGCCATAACAGGTACCCGATGCAAGCCGGACGGGCGCGTGGCGTACCAGCCAGAGAGTCATCCTGGAAACGGCCCGGGCCGCGCGAAAAGAAAGGCAAGTTTCCGCCGGGCCGCCCCAAGGA
>JBKJZS010000009.1:0-3699 GCA_046714915.1 Polaromonas sp.
GCGCAGCCATCCTCGCCCCGCCCGGTATCCTCGGAGGCCGCGCTGTCACGGGGCTGCCAAGCCACCCAGGTACCGGACTCCGGGCCCGGCATCAATGGCAAGAGTCTTGCCTGCGCGGGCTCGTAGCCCAGCGGCGTACCGCACGCCAGGCAGGTGCTGTTTCTGAAAAATACCGGGCAGCCGCACTGGCACCGGTAGGCGCGCCCTGCCAGGCCGGGCAAATCAGCTTGAACAGGGGAGGAGGAGGAAGCGGTCGGCAAGGGAATGTCTCTGGGCTGTCAAAAATGATGTTGAATCAGGTGACCCACAACAGGCACACGCCGCAAGCCAGCAAGTTTGCCATGATTGAAGCGCGGGGCGCGGCCGACTTGACTCGTCCGCATGTCAGTTTATGCTGACAAAAAGTGCGCTTGCACTGTGGCTTTTATCATGTCGTATCCCGCTCCAATCAACCCAAGGAAAACCATGCCCACTTACCATGTCGAAATGATCGAAGGCCGCACTGTCGAGCAGAAGAAAAAGCTGGTCGCCGAAATTACCCGCGTCAGCGTCGAAATTCTGGGGGGCACGCCCGATTCCGTCGATGTCATCATCACCGACATCAAGCGCGAGAACTGGTCCACCGGCGGCAAGCTCTGGTCGGAGCCGCGCGCCTGATGCCGGGGTGCGTCGGCGCATTGATGCAAAGCAGCTTTTGAGCGGCCCTTCCACTCTTGATGACATGCGGGTGCGTTACGGCCCGCGTTACCGCTGGCTGCTGCTGCTGTCGGTCATGATAGGCACGATGGCGTCCATCATGTCGGCCACCATCGTCAACGTGGCCATTCCTGACATGAGCCAGCATTTCACGCTGGGTCAGGAGCGGGCCCAATGGGTCACGTCCGGTTTTATGGTGGCCATGACGGTGTACATGCTGACCACGCCCTGGCTGCTGGCGCGCTATGGCTATCGCCACACCTACGTCGTCGCCATGCTGCTGCTGCTGGCCGGTGGCATTGGCGGTGGGTTTTCAAATACCTTCACCCTCGTGCTGGCAGCACGCGTGACCGAAGGACTGGCGGCCGGCGTGGTGCAACCGATTCCGGCCATCATCATCATGCACGCTTTTGGGCCACACGAACAAGGTCGCGCCAGTGGCATATTTGGCATGGGTGTGGTGCTGGCGCCAGCCATCGGGCCCAGCATCGGCGGCGTGCTGGTCGACCTGTTTGGCTGGCGTTCCATTTTTTTCATGGTCGTGCCTTTTTGCCTGGTCTCACTGTGGCTGGCCTACCGCTATGTGCCAGTGACCGCGCCGGGCGGCGTGGCAGCCAACCGCAACGGCGCAACACTGGACTGGCGCGGCCTGCTGCTGGGCAGCACCGGTACCTTGTGCCTGCTCAACGGTATGGTGGCGCTGCATGGCGGCGCACCGGTCCAGGCCGCCTTGTTGCTCGGTGGGGCAGCGCTGGCGCTGGTGGTGTTTATCGGGTGGCAGCGGCACATGGCCGCTACCTCCCGGGAGCCGCTGATGAACCTGGCGTTGTTTGGCTACCGCCAGTTCGCGATGGGCAGCATCGTCGCCTTTATCTATGGCACCGCGCTGTTTGGCTCGACCTACCTGCTGCCGGTTTACATGCAGCTGGGCCTGGGTTTGTCGGCTTCGTATGTCGGCAGCATTTTGTTGCCGGCCGGCTTTGTGCTGGCGGTCACGATTGCGATGGTCGGCCGTCTCGCCGACCGCCATCCTACCTACTTGCTGGTCAGCACCGGACTGGCGCTGCTAGCCTTGTCTTTCGCGCTGATGCTGACAGTGACGCTGAGCACCGCGATCTGGGTGCTTGTGGCCTGGGCCATATTGGGTCGGATCGGCCTCGGTTTTATTTTGCCCTCACTCAATCTCGGCTCGCTGCGGCCGCTGCACAACACCCTGATTTCGCAGGGTTCCAGCGCGATCAATTTTGTGCGCATGCTGGGCGGCGCCATTGGCGTCAGCCTGTGTGGCATCGTGCTCGAGTGGCGGCTTGCCGCGCATGGCGATTCGCTGGCACAGGTCGCCAGCAGCCCGGCCCGGCTCGCCGCCTTCAACGAGTCCTTCAAGATGCTGGCGGCGCTGTGTGCATTGGCGCTGGTGGCGGCGTGGGGGTTGCGCCCCCACGCTCGGCACGATGTGTCCTCGCTGCCCCCCGAGGGGACCATGGCCACCTTGGGGCGGCCCGGCGGTGGCCCGCGCGATGGCGATACCCCTTCTCACAGAGACTGACGCCATGTGCCAACTGCTCGGAATGAATTGCAACACGCCAACGGATGTGACCTTCAGCTTCACCGGTTTTGCGCAGCGCGGCGGCAAGACCGACCACCATGCTGATGGCTGGGGCATCGCGTTTTTTGAAGGCGGCCATGAGGACGGTAGCGACAAGGGGCTGCGCCACTTTGTCGATCACCAGTCCGCCAGCGAATCTCCGGTGGCCGAGCTGATTCGCCGATACCCGATCAAAAGCCGCAATGTGATAGCGCACATTCGCAAAGCCACGCAGGGCCGGGTGGCCCTTGAAAATTGCCACCCTTTCGTTCGCGAACTGTGGGGCCGCTACTGGGTGTTTGCACACAACGGCGATCTGAAGGAGTTTGCCCCGCGCCTGCACGGCAGCTTTCGGCCCGTCGGCACCACCGACAGCGAATACGCGTTTTGCTGGATCATGCAGGAGCTGGCCAAGTCCCACGCCAGCCTGCCGCAGATTGACGAGTTGACCCTGACACTGCACGAGCTGGCGGCCCGAATCTCGCCGCACGGCAACTTCAACTTTTTGCTGAGCAACGGCCTGGCGCTGTGGGCACACGCCTCAAGCAGTCTGTACTACGTGGAGCGCAAGCACCCGTTTGCCCATGCCACACTCAGCGACGAAGACCTCAGTGTCAATTTTGCCGAACACGCTGCCCCGGGCGACCGGATTGCGGTGGTGGTGACGGCGCCATTGACCACCAATGAAGCCTGGCAGGCGTTTGCAGCGGGCGAGCTGAAGGTGTTTGAGGGTGGGACCTTGCGCACCTGAGCGCATGCCTGCTGGCATCGGCCTCAGTTGTTGAGTGCGGCTTCCAGCGCGTCGATGAACATCGCCGCCACGTCAAAACCGGTCTGCTCGAAAATCTCCTGAAAGCAGGTCGGGCTGGTGACATTGATCTCGGTGACGTAGTCGCCAATCACGTCCACACCCGCCAGCAGCAGGCCGCGCGCGGCCAGCACCGGCCCGAGCGCGTCACCAATTTCCTGGTCGCGCACCGACAATTTTTGCGCCACACCCAGGCCACCCGCCGCCAGGTTGCCGCGCACCTCGCTGCCCTGCGGAATACGCGCCAGGCTGTAAGGCACCGGCTTGCCACCAATCACCAGCACCCGCTTGTCGCCCTGGGCAATCTCAGGGAGGAACTTCTGCACCATCACGCTTTGCGCGCCGTCCTTGTTTAACGTTTCGGTGATGCTGCCCAGATTCAGTCCGTCTTCCCGGACACGGAAAATACCCATGCCTCCCATGCCGTCCAGCGGCTTGAGAATGATGTCTTTGTGCTCGGCGTGGAAGCGCTTGATATCCTCCGCGCTGCGCGTGACCAGGGTCGGGCCGCTGAACTGGGCAAACTCCAGGATGGCGAGCTTTTCCGGGTGGTCGCGCAGCGCGCGCGGCTTGTTGAAAACCCGGGCGCCTTCGCGCTCGGCCTGCTCCA
>JBKJZS010000010.1:0-3909 GCA_046714915.1 Polaromonas sp.
AGCGCCGTCATCCCGGACTTGATCCGGGATCCATGCCGCATGTCCCACTGCACAGGCCCGCGAGGCATGGATTGCGGGTCAAGCCCGCAATGACAACTTCAGGCGTCATCCACGTCCCCGCCAGTTGTGCGGGCCAGGCGATTGAAGACGCTGTCGTTCTGCGTGAGGCCTTGCGCGCCACGCGCGGGGATGTGCCGCTGGCCTTTCAGAAATACCAGCAGGCCCGGTATCTGCGTACCGGCAGGGTGCAGCTGACCGCCCGCTTTTATGGCGATATTTACCATGCTGCCGGTGTGCAGCGCGAGTTGCGCAACCAGATGTTCCAGAGTGGCACCGAGAGCGCAGGTTTTGCCGGCCTGCAATGGATGCACGACGGAATCGAGCCGTCAAAGCTGTTCAAATAGAGTTTTTGAAAATGGAAAATCCAATGAGAGTTTTTACAATAGCTATACTTTTAATAGCATATTCCTCAATACCTATGCTGGCTACAGCCCAAAACATTCAAAATAAATCAAGCAAGGAAGGCGCGACAGCCTTAACGGCCAATTGGCCGACGCGACCCGTCAAAATTTTGGTGGGCTTTCCGGGTGGTTCGACGCCCGACATGGCCGCGCGCACACTGGCAGAACCGCTGTCCAGAGTGCTGGGCCAGCCAGTCATCGTGGAAAACCGTCCCGGCGCCTCGGGCAATATCGCCGCCGATCTGGTGGCCAAAGCCTCTGACGACCACACCCTGGGCGTCGTCATCAATGGCAACCTGACCTCGGCCAAGCTGCTGTACGCCAAGCTGCCTTACGACCCGGCGAAAGACTTCACCCCCATTTCCCTGCTGACCACAGCCCCGTTGGTGCTGGTGGCCCCGATGAACCAGCCTTCCGGCAGTGACTTCTTCGCCGCAGCCCGCAACGGCGGCGACAAATGGAACTACGGCTCGGTCGGCAACGGCTCAGTCGGGCACCTGGGCATGGAACTGCTCAAGTCCACCGCCGGCAATCTGGCTGCCGTGCATGTTCCCTACCAGGGCAACCCGCAGGTTGTCACCGCGCTGCTGGGTGGCCAGATCCAGATGGCGCTGGTGCCGCCCGGCATTGCGTTGCCACAGATCAGAGCCGGCAAGCTCAAGGCGATTGGACTGACCAGCGGTCGCAGTTCGCTGGCCAGTGAAATTCCCTCACTGGCCGACGCTGAAGTGCGCAATTTCAACCTGGAAGTCTGGACTGCCCTGGTGGGACCCGCCAATCTCTCCAAGGCAGCGCAAACACGCCTGAATCAGGAAGTCTCCAGAATCATTCGCGACAACGACACCCGCCAGACACTCTTCAACCAGGGCTGGCAAGCGGTGGGCACTTCGCCAGAAGGCCTGATCAGCCGCATCCGCAGCGAGACCGCCATCATGGGCGGCATTATCGCAATGCGCGGCATCAGGATCGAGTAGATGCAGCCCCCACGTTCGCTCACTGCGTGTAGCTCCCTGCCCCCCGAGGGGGCGCATTTTTCCTTGGGGCGGCCCTGCGGAAAAACCTCGCCCCCACGTTCGCTCACTGCCGGGCTGCAGCGGCAGCTGCTGCACGACGGTGTTTATTTTGACCGCTGAACCCACGAACGCCAGGCACCGATCGACGCCTGGGATGGCGTGAAGCTGCGGTACGTGAACCCGGCGACCGGTGGCTCGCCAATGCCGACCATGGCGACCTTCATGCAGCGTCTGCCGGCTGGCTTTGCGGGCCAGCCCTATCGCCAAACCGACGGCGCCGTTTTCAGCGTGGTCGAGGGTCATGGCAGCGTGCTTGTGGAGAGCGCCGGGCAACAGCAGACCTTCGAGTTCGGCCCGCGCGATCATTTTGTGATTCCATCCTGGCACACGGCCCAGCTGCGTTCTGCGCAAGGCTGTGTGCTGTTCAGTTTTTCAGACCGTCCGGTGCACCAGGCACTGGGCATACACAGAGAAGAGAGGTTGTCATGAGCTTTGTATTTACACCACCCCCGCCCGTCTCGGTACCCGTTGTCGGCACGACCGAACGCTTTCCGGTACACCGCATCTATTGTGTGGGCCGCAACTACGAAGAACACGCCAAAGAGATGGGCTTTACCGGCCGGGAGCCGCCTTTTTTCTTTCTGAAACCCGCCGACGCGGCGGTGGTGGTCGAAGCTGGCCAGACCGGAACCATCCCCTACCCCAGCCTGACCAACAACCTGCACCACGAAATCGAACTGGTGGTGGCGATTGGCACCGGCGGCAAGAACATCCTGGCCGCGAACGCGCACAAACACATTTACGGCTACGCCGTAGGTCTGGACATGACGCGTCGCGACCTGCAGGGCGAGATGAAAAAGCAGGGTCGTCCCTGGTGCATCGGCAAGGCCTATGACCATTCCGCGCCGATCGGGCCGATCACACCTGCAGCCAAAGCGGGCGATGTCGCCAACGCCGAGCTCTATCTGCAAGTCGGCGGGAAAGACCGCCAGCGCAGCAATGTCGCCAAACTCATCTGGAATATTGGCGAGACCATTGAACACCTGTCGGCGGCCTGGGAGCTGCAACCCGGTGACCTGATCTATACCGGAACGCCTGCAGGCGTGGCCGCCGTGGTCTCTGGCGACACCATGCTGGGTGAAGTCAAAGGCCTGGGCACACTCACCATCAAGGTGGTTTGACGCGGCAGCGAGGTGGTTGCCCGCTTGACGCGGCTACTCCGGTCATCGCGCAAATACCCGTCCCCTCCCCTGGAGACCCAGCTTGAACATTCTTGAAAACCTTGCAAAACTATGCGCCATCGTTGCGGGCGTGCTGCTGACCGGCATCACCCTGATGACCTGTGCCAGCCTGGTAGGCCGCAACACCACCGGCGATTCGATCGTCGGTGCCTTTGAGCTGACAGGAGTCGCCGCTGGCGCTGCGATTGCGCTGTTCATGCCGCTGTGCCAGTTGCGCCGCGGAAACATCATTGTTGACTTCTTCACAGCGAAAATGAGCGCCGCTGCCAACGACAAGCTGGACCGTTTCGGCACCCTGCTGCTGGTGCTGCTCTTCGGACTGCTGGCCTGGCGCACCACGCTGGGCGGCCTGAATGTCTATTCCGCGAATTCCGAAACCCAGATCATGGGTTTTCCGGAGTGGATCGTCTATGCCACGATGGTTCCGCCCTTTGTTCTGACGGGACTGATTGCACTGCGCCAAACCCTGTTTGGCTTTGACTCGGTAGAAGCAGGAGAGACCGCGATATGAGTTCACTGAGTCTGACACTGCTCATTTTCGGCAGCATGCTCGCATTCATGGCGGTACGCGTACCGATTGCGGTCAGCATGTTCGCGGCGGGCACCATCGGCTACGTCACGCAAACCGGCTGGGCGCCTTTCGCCAGCTTTCTCAACACGCAGGCATTCGCCCGCTTCGCCGGCTATGACCTGTCGGTAATTCCTCTCTTTATTCTGATGGGCCACTTCGCGACCAAAGGTGGCATCAGTAAGTCGCTGTTTGAGTTTGCCGCGGGTGTGATGGGTCGCTTCAGGGGCGGGCTGTCCATGGCATCCCTCCTGGCCTGTGCGGCGTTTGGTGCGATCAGCGGTTCCTCCGTGGCCACCGCTGCCACCATCACCGGTGTGGCCCTGCCTGAAATGCAGCGCCACGGCTATTCGGGACGCCTGGCCACCGGAACGCTGGCTGCAGGCGGCACGTTGGGCATCCAGTTGCCGCCCTCGATCGTGCTGGTGATCTACGCGATTCTTACGGAACAAAACATCAGCAAGCTGTTTGCCGCTGCCATCGTTCCCGGCATTATTGCAATGTGCGGCTACATGATCGCCGTGGCTATTTATGTGCGCGTCGTGCCCGGCCATGCGCCTGAGGTTGAGGCGGATCGCGAGGGGCTAACACTGCACTCCGTGATCGGCGTCGCGCCCATCGTCGTC
>JBKJZS010000011.1:0-2029 GCA_046714915.1 Polaromonas sp.
GCTGGCCACCGTGGCCGAAGAGCACGCCTTTGAAATGCCGTTTCCGCCGCATGGTGAGTTGCGCATGTTCCCGGGTGTGGTGGCGGCGACTGCCGCGGTCATCCGCTGGCGCTGCGAGCAGCTCAAGTCCTTGCAGCCCCAGGCCAAACTCCTGCCGACCCCGGTGCTGGACGCCATGTTCAGCCGCGACGAACCCCTCACCGGGCCTTCCGGCACACTGGCCTGGGCCGTCGATATCGACAATCCGGCCACGGGCGAGGTCTTCACCCTGACTTTGAAAGAAGTGACGCTGCCAGGCCCGGACGGCAGCACCGTCACCCGGCCCTGCGCGGTTGGTTTTTCGGGCAACTACCCGCGCGCGCTGGACGGACTGGCCCGGCTGCTGTCGCTCGACATGCGGGTGGTCGACCCAGCCTGGATTGGCATGAAACTGCGCAAGCTGCTGAACTACGCCGAGCCGCTCGGTCACTTCATGGCCTTCGTGCCGGGCTTGCCGCACGGCGAGCGGCGCCAGCAGACCTGGCCCTCGACCGTGGCCTACCTGGCACGGCTGATCATTCACCGCTACGCCATGCTCGGGGTGCTGAACGAAGAGGGTTTTCCACTGCGTGAAATGGGCGTGCTGGAGTCGCCAAAAAATGTGGCGGCACCCGTTACCCTGGCCGGCAAAGCCTGCCCGGAATGCGGCAACCCTACCGTCATCAAGAAAGACGGCTGCGACTTTTGCACCGCCTGCGGTTACGTCGGGCAGTGCGGGTGACGGGGTAACTGGTCACGACGCAGATCCCGCGCACGCCGGCGAGCAAAACTCATGCGCACAGCCCTCCAAAGACGTTTCCCGGCTTTAGTTCTCCGGGGGTGAGCTTCGAGCAACCGTTCGAAATGCTCGAAGCCTGCCACGACCGGGTGCGTCGCAGCCTGGCGCTGCTCGGCAATCTGATCGGCAACGCCTGGAGATACTCGCGCGAGCAAGCCGACGCGCAGATCGAGTTCGGCGCTCTGCCGGCCCCTGAGGGCAGCCGCAAAATGCTGTTCGTACCTTACATCGGCACCGGCTTCAACATGGCCTACTCGGGCAGCCTGTTCAAGCCCTTTCACCGGCTGCACCCTGACAACGAATTTGAAGGCAGCGGCATTGGCCTGGCGACCGTACACCGCATTCTGGAGCGACATGGCGGCGCCATACGCGGCGCGTCGGTCGAAGGCGAAGGCGCCTGCTTTTATTTTTCGTTCAATCCGCGCTTCCGGCCCGTCACCGCTTGAATCAGATGTCAAAAGACCTCCGGGGTCCTGCTCCATAACGAACACCGGTTGCAACCCGTTGTTAAACGCATCGAAAAATAGAAGGTGGTGTCACCCACCTGGGTGGCTCAGACGCGAGGCCACGGCACATGCTTTGTGGGCAGCACGACCCCACCTGCGATGTCGGCGGCCAGCGCCTGGCGCACGGTGAAACGGTTGATTCAGCGGGAACCCTCAATCCGGTCCGGGTGCATGCTCTGCGGTGACAATCTGCTCGAGCACCTCGCGCGGGTCGGTGTTGTGCGCAAACAGCCTGACCTCGGCCTGATCGGCTTCGCTGATATCCATCCGGTTCGCGATTTTGCTCAAGAGGCGCAGCATGGCAGTCATCTCGCGTTCATTGAGCAGGTTGATCTGCAGGTCCAGCTGATGGCGTCTTTCGCTTTCGCGGCTGGAGATGTTCTGCCCGATCATGATGAAGAAGGACAGGAAAATGGCTTCGAGCGAAACTACCAGCGTGAGAAAGGTAAAGGGGAAAGGGTCAAAAGCCATGGATGTGGTGTTAAACCCAATCCAGGCGGTAAAAAACAGCGCATGAATCCACAGAATGGGCGCGGTGCCGCAAAACCCCGCAATGCTTGCCGCCACCCGGTAGGCCAGCGGTCGCTTGGCCTGACGCTCCTGCTCCATGCGCAAAATGTCCTCAATGTTCTTGCGCGTCACGGTTTCAATCGCTTTTCCGCCAGCGGCGGAAGCGACGCGGGAAGCCACTGCCTCTGTATCTTTC
>JBKJZS010000012.1:0-1397 GCA_046714915.1 Polaromonas sp.
TCCTGCAAGGGCCGTGGCGTCTGCCCCTCGTGCAACACCCGTCGCATGGTGGAGACGGCGGCGCACCTGACGGACCACGTATGAGGCAGCTCTGCATATCGGCGCAGTGGCTTCCATCCACCGGTTCGGCTCCAGCCAGCCCTCGGCGACAACTGCGATGGAGTCGGCGTTCAGCAAGCTGTCCGGGCTTAAGAAGTAAATGTCGTCCCCAAAAAGACAGCCGGGCGCGGATTTATAAGGTCAAATCGGCAGCGCGCCCAATAAGGGCGGGCGCAAGCAGCTATGAAATGCATAGCAACTTTTTATTCTCCCCATTGACCCCAGCAGCCATCACATGAAAGCCCTCCGTATCTACGCCGGCCCCCGGGCGCACCAGCACATCGTGCAACACGGCCTGCGTCCGCAGGATGTTACGCTTCTGATTTGATAGCGGGTGGCACTGGTTTGGCGGTGGTTGCAGGCCAAAATTGCTTAAATAATCCTGGTCTGGTGGCTCTACCCGCATTTCCAGAAAGCCGTGGTGCCTGGCTGGCTGGACAAAGGCCTGAAGTGGCGGCACAAGGCCACGCATTTTCTGGACAACATGGTGCTGCTGGCGCCTGACCCGCAATGGGTCAAGACTTTACCGAACGGCAAGCTGCCCGACCGCAACGACTTCCTGCGTTACGGCACAGACCTCCCCGGCCGCATGAAAGCCTGGAACACGGCCGTGGCGGCGAGCCGGCAGTTGGCGGACGAGTTGCAGGCCTGGCTGCTGCGGCCGGATATGGGGCAGGTGGACAAGCTTTGAGTCGGGGGGCTCAGCCTTGAGCGTGGTCGGCAACGAGTCGGCCAGGTTAGCTGTTTCCACTTTGCTGTGCGGTACGCGCACCGGGATTTTCCTGAAATACGACCTGCAGGCACGGCTTTTCGTCATCGTGAAGGGCCAAGCCTTTGCGCAGCCTGCTGTCGCCGAATTCGAGCAGCGGCGCGCAGATGAAGTCGAAGTATTAATGTTGTTTTCGTTTGTTACAAACTAATACAATTTCGCTTTTGCACCACGCTCAATGGATTTTTTGAGCGCGTCGGGTTTCGGAAAACGCAGGGTTTCGCTTCGAAAAAAATAAGGACGACACGAACACAAGGACGCCCGAGTCAAACCTGGCCCGCGGGCCAAAAGCCTACCCATTTGACGGGATTGTGAGCGATGACATCCACCAGCAAACTTAAGCGTAACTCAAGCGTAACTTAAGCCAGACATTGAAAAAAGTGGCTTCGAGTGGCACCGATGAATAACAAATAACTGGGCACACAGCCAGTGCCCGGGAAGTGGAGCGATCTATGTTTACCTGGATCATTGGTTCGAGTCTCAAATTCCGTTTCCTGGTGCTGGCGATTGCCGCCGCGCTACTGGTATT
>JBKJZS010000013.1:0-5612 GCA_046714915.1 Polaromonas sp.
CCGGCCCTTCGACTAGCTCAGGACAGGCCGAGGCCGGTTCCGCGGCCCTGGCTGGTGAAGAGGGATGCCCCGCAACACTTGTCGCTTCACCTGCGGATCTCGGCTCGGAAGGTCTGGTTTTCTACACCACCGGGCGATTGACTAGCGAGATGGTTATCAAATCAGCCCAAATGGGTGTTCCGATTGTAGTTTCGCGCAGTGGCATCACGCAGATGGGGCACCAGGTGGCGCAGGCGGTGGGTTTGTGCGCGATAGGCCGCGCGACCAACAAGCGCTTCGTCTGCTATGCCAATCCCCAGCGGCTCAAACTGCAGCCCGAATTGGCCGGCCCCAGGCTGCGTCCGAGCACAGAGTCCTGAAAGCGCCGGGGCATGATGCCGCCATGAACGAGCCTTCAACTCATGCTGCGCTGTCAGAGAGCGCCGAAATTTATCCCGAACCCCTTAAGAGCGGCGCGGGTACCCACAACGGCGAGAACGAGGGTCCGGATCTGGATCCGGCGGTGCCGACGGCGCACTGGGTTGGGGAGGGCCTGCGTGCCGGATTTTTCCTGTCCCCGCGGGTGGCAGGGCGCGCACCGACAGCTTGGCAGGTACTGCTCATTGTGGCTCTGGTTTTTGCGATGGACGTTGCACTGTTGCGTCTGGAGATTGCAGGTCCAGCACGTTTTGACGCGCAGGCCTGGCTGTCGGGTTGGTGGACGGCTGGACTTTTCATCGGACTGGCGTGGTGGGCCTTTCCAGAGCAGGCAAAAAAAGATGTTGCCGGGAGGCGTCCGCGCCCGGCAGGCGTGGCCGCGTGGTTTGTGCTTTGGCTGCTAGCGTCCCTGCCCGCTACGGTGGTGTACCAAAGCCTGGTCGCTGCCCTGGCCCAGGGCTGGATCCGGGGGGCGGTGTTCTCGGTATCCTGGTTGTACTGGGGGTTCTACCTGGTGTTTACCGCCTGGTCGCTGGGTGCTGCGTTTGTGCTGATTGTGCGGTTCGCCGGGTTGACCTGGCGTACTGCCATGTTCATGCTGGCACTGGTGGCAGCTACCGGGCTGACAAGCTGGCAATTCAATGCCCGCGCCTGGCAGGAAGACCCCGCGCGCAACCCCGATGCCCAGAGCGGGAAGCCCAGGCTCCGCTTGACCCAGCAAACCCTGGAAGAGCAGCAGGCGCTGTGGCAAAGCACCATCGCTGCCCTCGCGCCGGAACGCCCTGGCGTCATCGATGTGTACGGGCTGGTGTTTGCGCCCTATGCGCCTGAAGACGTTTTCCTGCGTGAGAGCACCATGGTGAGCCGTGTACTCGCCGAGCGCTTTGACGCCAGTGGCCGGGTGGTCCACCTCGTCAACCACGGCGGCAGCGCCAGGACCCATCCCTGGGCGACGACCTTGAACCTGCAGCGGGCGATTGAGGCGCTGGCGCAGCGCATGGACCGCGACCACGATCTGCTGGTGGTTTACCTGACGTCGCATGGCGCCAGTGATTTCAAGCTGGTCGCCTCCCACTGGCCGCTGGAGGTCGAGCCCCTGAGCCCGACCGAGTTGCGCGAGGCGCTGGAAAAGGCCGGCATTCGACACCGCGTGATTGCCGTGTCGGCCTGCTACTCGGGCGGCTGGGCCGATGCACTGGCCGGTGACACCACGCTGGTCATGACGGCGGCGGACGCCACCCACACCTCTTACGGTTGCGGCCGGCTCTCCGAGCTCACCTTTTTTGGCCGCGCCGTTTTTGACGAACAGCTGCGCAAGACCCACTCTTTCGAGCAGGCCTTCGCCCGGGCGGTTCCGGTGATCCAGCAGCGCGAGATCGACGCCGGCAAAGAGGACGGTTTCTCGAATCCCCAGATCAGAGTGGGCGCCCACATGAGCCCCGTGCTTCGTGCGCTGGAGCAGCGGCTCGCCAGCCTGCCGCCGCCAGAACCACCGGCCGCCCCCTCCGTCGCCAAAACCCGCCCCTGACGAAAGCCGCTCGGACTTGGGAAGCGTCGGTTGCAAGGGGGTAGCAGCGCTCCATTTTTCACCGTCTTCCTGGCCCATGGCAGGACTATGAGCCTGCAAATCGGCAAAAACTGTCCGCGCCGGGTTGGTGTTCCCTTTCGACGTCCCAAGCCCGGCAGGCGCCAAGGGCGCAGACTTTGCGTTAAGGTCAGTCCATGAACACACTTTTCCTGAAACTCGGCTGGCGCACGCTGCTGCGGGACCTGCGCGCCGGTGAGTTGCGTTTGCTGATCGTGGCGGTGACGCTGGCTGTGGCGGCCTTGACCGCCGTCGGTTTTTTTGCCGACCGCCTCAAAGGCGGCTTGCAGCGCGATGCGCGCCAGCTGCTCGGTGGTGATGCCGTCCTTCGCAGCGATGGGGTCACCCCGGAAGTCTTTGTCGCCAAGGCACGCAGCCTGGGCCTGCAGACGATCTCGACCGTGACTTTTCCGACCATGGGCCGCGCGCGCGAAGAAGACGGCGGCGCCAGCAAACTCGTGGCCTTCAAGGCCGTCCCCGACGGCTACCCCTTGCGCGGCGATATGCGTGTGGCAGACAGCCTCGAGGCCACGGGTACTGCTACCCGCGACATCCCCGCCCCCGGCACCGCCTGGGCCGACGCCTCGCTGCTGGACGCGCTCAGCTTGAAGGTTGGCCAGACCCTGCTGATGGGCGATAGCCGCTTCAAACTGACCCGCGTGATTGTCCAGGAGCCGGACCGGGGTGCGGGTTTCATCAACTTCTCCCCACGGGTGATGGTCAACCGCGCCGACCTGGCCGCCACCGGCCTGATCCAGCCGGCCAGCCGCACCAACTACCGGCTGGCGGTGGCCGGTAGCGACGCCGCGGTGGCAAGCTATGTCCGATGGGCAACGCAGGAAATCAAAAAATCCGAATTGCGCGGTGTCCGCCTCGAATCGCTGGAAAGCGGCAGTCCGGAGATGCGTCAGACGCTGGACCGCGCCGAAAAATTCCTCAACCTGGTGGCCTTGCTGGCCGCCTTGCTGAGCGCCGTGGCCGTGGCCATTGTGGCGCGCGGTTTTGCCGCCAAACACCTGGACGACTGCGCCATGCTGCGTGTGCTGGGCCAGCCGCAACGCACGATCGCATTGGCTTACACCTTTGAGTTTGTGTTGGCCGGCATGCTTGCCAGCGCCCTCGGCGTGGTGATCGGTTTTGCCGTTCACTACGGTTTTGTGCTGCTTCTCGCCGGCCTGGTCGAAACCGTACTGCCTGCGGCGACGTTCTGGCCGGTGGCTTTTGGCATGGGCATGGGACTGACCCTGCTGTTGGCCTTTGGCCTGCCGCCGGTGCTGCAACTGGCGCAGGTTCCGCCGCTGCGCGTGATTCGCCGCGACGTTGGCGCTCTGCGGCCCGCCTCACTGGCGGTGCTGCTGGTCGGCGTGTCCGGTTTTGCTGCCTTGCTGGTGGCTGCCAGCAGCGACCTGAAGCTCGGACTGATCGCAGTCGGCGGTTTTCTGGGAGCTGTGCTGCTATTTGCAGGGGCCAGTTATCTGGCCGTGAAGCTGCTGCGCGCCAGCGTCAACGAAACGACGGCGCCGCGCTGGCTGGTGCTGGCCACGCGCCAGCTGTCGGCCCGTCCCGCCTACGCGGTGGTCCAGGTGAGTGCGCTGGCGGTTGGTTTGCTGGCGCTCATGCTGCTGGTGTTGCTGCGCACCGATTTGATCAGCAGCTGGCGCAATGCCACGCCGCCCGATGCGCCGAATCGTTTCGTCATCAATGTGCAGCCTGAACAGGGCGACGCTTTTCAGCAAGCCTTGCGCGACGGTGGCGTGAAAAAGTTCGACTGGTATCCGATGATTCGCGGCCGCCTGGTGGCGGTCAATGGCAAGGAGGTGACGCCAGACGACTTTGAGGACGACCGTGCCAAGCGTCTGGTTGACCGGGAGTTCAATCTGTCCAACAGCGCACAGCAGCCAACGCACAACCAGCTGGTTTCGGGCCGCTGGACGCCCGAGGAAAAAGACGCCATCAGTGTCGAAGATGGCCTGGCCAAGACGCTGGGCCTGAAGCTGGGCGACAGCCTGCGCTTTGACATTGGCGGACAGCTTAGCGAAGCCAAAATCACCAGCCTGCGCAAAGTCGACTGGGGCTCGATGCGCGTCAACTTTTTTGTGATGTATCCGGTGGCCCAGCTGACTGACGTGCCGGTGTCCTACATCAGCGCCTTCCGCGCGCCGGAGCGCGTCGCGGCGCGCAACGGCGACAGCCAACCCCGCAGCTTCGACAATGAGCTGGTTAAAGCCTTTCCCAACATCACCAACGTCGATATGAGCAGCACCCTCAACCAGGTGCAGCGGGTGCTGGACCAGGTGATCCGTGCCGTCGAGTTCCTGTTTGGCTTCACGCTGGCCGCCGGGCTGGTGGTGCTGTTTGCGGCGATCACTGCCACGCGGGAAGAGCGCGCGCGTGAATTTGCGATCATGCGCGCCGTCGGTGCGCGGGCCTCGCTGCTGCGCCAGGTGCAACGCGCCGAACTGGTCGGTGTCGGCCTGCTGGCCGGCTTTCTGGCGTCTGTCGTCGCGCTGGTGGTGGGCTGGGGGCTGGCCCGTTTTGTCTTTGACTTCAGCTGGACCGGTTCCTGGACAGTACCGGTCCTGGGCAGCCTGGCCGGCGCCGCGCTGGCGCTGGCGGCGGGATGGTGGGGGCTGCGTTCCGTGCTGAACACGCCCGTGGTCGAAACCTTGCGCAAAGCGCAGTAGCCTCACAACGTGCAGTGAAATCCTTGCCCCGCTTTTGTCATCCCGGGCCTCCGGTATTGTCATCCCGGACTCGACCCGGGATCCATGGATTGCGGGTCAGGCCCGCAATGACAAATCAACGTTGTCATTCCCTTTTTCAGAAAAATATGCAAATCGAAGAAAAGCCACCGGGCACCCCGCCGTTTGACACACCGTTCGCCTGGATAGGCGGGGAAGAGCGCGTGAAGGCCCTGGTCGAGCGTTTTTACGACCTGATGGACCTGGAGCGCGGTTATACGGCGCTGCGCGCCACGCACGGCGGCGAGCTGGGCAACGCCCGGCAGCGCCTGTTCTGGTTTTTATGCGGCTGGTTGGGCGGGCCGCAGCATTACACAGATCGGTTTGGCCATCCGAAATTGCGCCTGCGACACATGCCTTTTGCCATCGGCATCCTGGAGCGCGACCAGTGGCTGGCCTGCATGGACCAAGCCATGGGCGAGACCGGGGTCGATGAGGCGCTGCGCGCCCGACTGCGTGAATCGTTTTTCCAGACGGCGGACTGGATGCGCAATTCGCCGGCCTGACAAAGCCGAAAAACCCGACCCGTTCGAGCTGAGCTTGTCGAAGCTTCCTCCGCATTTTCCTATTGATTAAGTAGCTGTCCGCGCTTATTTCATAAGGGCTGGAGCCACTTTTTCCTTATAAATTTCCGGGGGAAAGGTCCGTCGGCAGGATTTTCTCCGCCATTTATGAATGAAATCGGCCTCCAGCCCTTGGTGGACAGGCGCAAGTAGCTACCTAATTGATGGCAAATGAAGGTCAACGCTGTCCGCCTCAACCTGCATCGGTCCCAGCGCACGGCTCGGGGGCGGCAGGGCAGATGAGGTCCCCACAATTGCGCTGATAATCAAAAACGCTTTTCACTCCTGTTCCCGCTGTTCATGAAG
>JBKJZS010000014.1:0-4443 GCA_046714915.1 Polaromonas sp.
CGCGCGATACCTACGGGTATCGCTGTGGTTTGCGCCTAGCCCTGAGCAAAAATCCATCGGTTTTAAATCTGCCATCAAGAATGCAACACTACACTAGCCCGAAGGCCCCCTTGCGGCTGCCGCATGCGGCTCCACGCCCACCGGAGCTGGCCTGGACAAGAGACCGAGGCGAAACGTCTCGCGAGCTACGGCCTGCAAGGCCTCGTGCAGCGGCCAATGCCGCGAGGGTGGGGGAGCCATGACCGCAAGCCTTATCCTGATTATCGCCACCTGCGTGTTTCTTGCGCTCGGCGTACCAGTGGCATTTGCATTGGGCCTGGCCACTGCGGCGGCGCTGATTCTGGCCGATAACTTTCCGCTGCTGGTCCTGCTCAAGGAAACCTTTACGGGCATCGACAGTTTTCCACTGATGGCGGTGCCGTTTTTCATTCTTGCCGCCGAGCTGATGAGTGGCGGCTCGCTAACCGAAGTACTGCTGCGTTTTGCCGGGCAGTTTGTCGGACACAAGCGCGGCGGACTGGGTTACACCAATGTGGTGTCGCTGACCTTCTTCTCCGGCATTTCAGGCTCGGCTCTGGCAGACGCGGCCGGCCCCGGCTCCATGATGATCCGCATGATGGACAAGGCGGGTTATGACCGGTCTTACGCCGCCGCATTGACCGCTGCCACGGCGATTGTCGGACCCATCATTCCCCCGTCAATCATCATGATTATTTACGCGCTGCAGGATGACAGCGTGTCAGTGGGCGCGCTGTTTGTTGCCGGTCTGATGCCTGGCATCCTGATTGCCGTGGCGATGTGCCTGGTCAATTTTCATGTCTCCAAAAAGCGTAACTACCGCGGTGACGACGGCATGCCGCCCTGGCCGGAAGTCTGGCGCACCACCTGGAAGGCCATACCGGCGCTGCTGCTGCCGGTGATAATTCTCGGTGGCATGCGCGCCGGCTGGTTCACCCCCACCGAAGCCTCGGTGGTTGCGGTTTTTTACGCGCTGATCTGTGGCAAGTTCATTTACCGCACGCTGGAATGGAAAGCCCTGCCGGACATCCTCGCGCGCTCAGCCCTGTTGACGGCGTCAGTGTTGATCATCATCGGCATGTCTGCGTCTTTTGCCTGGGTTCTGACCATCGAAGGACTGCCCCAGATGATGGCCGACTGGATCATCAGCATGAATCTGTCGCCATGGATGTTCCTGATCATTGTGAACATCTTCCTGCTGCTGTTCGGCATTTTTATTGAGCCGCTGCCCGGCGTGATGGTGCTGGTACCGATTTTGGCGCCGGTGGCCCTCAAACTCGGCATCGATCCGATTCATTTCGCGATGATCGTGATCTACAACCTGACTTTGGGGATGATCACGCCCCCCGTGGGCGGTCTGCTGTTTGTGACCTCAAACGTGGCCAGGGTGCCCATGGGCCCGCTGGTTCGGGAACTGATTCCTTTCCTGTGGGCACACGGCGCCGTGCTGGTTTTGCTGACTTTCATGCCCGTCCTGAGCACTTGGCTGCCCCGCGTGCTGGGATTCAAGTAGCGGCTCTTCTCTTGCTGCAATCTGGGGCGCGGGGCGAGGCTGAAATGTTTGGCCCGTATCGCTCTTCCGCTACACTCCGGTGGTCAGGAGAGAGTTTTCACACGAAAACCGCCGAAGGCGCATGCACACCCTCAATGGCGTGCTTAACGCTCAGGCAAAAGGACTGGCAACCGTTTTTCAGCAAACATGCGCCGAAAAACGTTCCCTACTGGAGAGAGGTCCCCTTCGAGGTGACCCACCGAAGGAGCAAGCCTGCATCGTCAGGCGAATCTCTCAGGTAAAGTGGACAGCAGGGGCAGCCCATGATTTTTCATGGTTAATGCTTTGCCCCGGAGAATGCCTTGTCTGCTACCGACCCAACCCTGCTGAAAACACCGCTGTATGACTTGCACCGGGAGCTTGGTGCGCGCATGGTCCCGTTTGCCGGTTACTCCATGCCGGTTCAGTACCCCGCCGGCCTGATGGCCGAACACCATCACACGCGCATCGCGGCCGGACTTTTCGACGTTTCCCACATGGGCCAACTGCGCCTTGTTGGCCCTGATGCTGCAGCCGCCTTTGAAACGCTTATCCCGGTCGACGTCATCGACCTGCCCGCTGGCAAGCAGCGCTACGGACTGCTGCTCAATGACGACGGCGGCATCATCGACGACCTGATGCTCTTCAACCGCGATTACCTGAACGGTGGCGATATTTTTGTCATCGTGAACGGAGCCTGCAAGGTGTTTGACATCGCGCACATTCAGGGGAAAATTGGTGCTCGCTGTCAAGTCATTCCCCTGCCCGAAATGGCGCTGCTGGCGCTGCAGGGACCCCAGGCGGTGACCGCGCTGTCACGCCTCGCTCCCGGTGTCGAACAACTCGTCTTCATGACCGGCGGCTATTTCAAGGTCGCAGGTTGCGACTGTTTCCTCACGCGCAGCGGCTACACCGGCGAGGACGGTTTTGAAATCTCGGTACCCGCTTCGCAGGCCGACAGACTGGCCCGAGCCCTGCTCGCACAACCCGAAATCAAACCGGTCGGGCTTGGCGCGCGCAATTCGCTGCGCCTTGAAGCGGGTCTGTGCCTGTACGGCAACGATCTCGACAAGACCACGACGCCGGTCGAAGCCAACCTGAACTGGGCCATTCAGAAGGTGCGGCGCAGCGGCGGTGCGCGGGCAGGCGGTTTTCCTGGCGCCGACAAGGTGCTCGCCCAACTGGCCGACCCCGCGACCCTGTCGCGAAAAAGAGTCGGCCTGATCGCTCTGGAGCGTGTGCCGGTGCGCGAACATACCGAACTGCAAAACACCGCAGGCCAACGCATTGGCGAAGTCTGCAGTGGCCTGCTCGGGCCGACTCTGGACAAGCCGGTTGCCATGGCTTACGTGGACCCCAGGTACACGGCTGTCGGCACCCAGGTAAACGCCCTCGTGCGCGGCAAGGCGGTGGCTATGGAAGTGGCGGCCATGCCTTTTGTCCCGAACCGCTATTTCCGCGGCTGAGTTCAGACATCTAATTTTTACTCTGGAGGAAACCATGATCAAGTACACCGAAGACCACGAATGGATCAGCGTTGAAGGCGATATCGCCATCGTCGGCATCACCGCCCATGCGCAGGATGCGCTTGGCGACGTGGTGTTTGTCGATTTACCCTCCGTCGGCAGCAGCTTCGCGCAAAAAGATGTCGCCGGCGTCGTCGAATCGGTCAAGGCTGCAGCAGATGTCTATATGCCAATCAGCGGCGAAGTCACCGAAGTCAACGAAGCCCTGCGTGACGACCCCTCACTGGCCAACACGGACCCGCTGGGCGCCGGTTGGTTCTTCAAGGTCAAGCTGTCGGAGCCATCGCAGCTGGACGCGCTGATGGACGAGTCGGTCTACGCGAGGTTCTCGAAAGACGCTTAAGTGCCCTCTGTCCCTTGTTCATTGCGGGCCTGAGCCCATACTTCTCAGTCAAGCCATTGCCCCTGGTTTTGTCATCCCGGACTCGATCCGGGATCCATGGATTGCGGGTCGAGCCCCCAATGACAAACGTGGATTGCGCGCCTGACTCGCAATGACAAACCTATTTTCCCGGAGTCTCCATGTTGATGCCATCCACCCGCCCGTTGCGCGAGCTTGAAAACACCTCGGAATTCATCGCCCGCCACATCGGCATTGATGAAGCCGACGAGACCCACATGCTTAGCGTCGTCGGCGCGGCATCCCGGCGCGCGCTGATTGAAGGCATTGTGCCGCGCGCCATCGCCCGCAGCAGCGCAATGGCCATCCCCGCGCCCATCACTGAAGCTGCGGCGCTGGCCGAGCTCAAGGCCATCGCGGGGAAGAACAAGGTCTTCAAAAGCTTTATTGGCCAAGGCTACTACGGCACCCACACGCCCAGCGTGATCTTGCGCAACATTCTTGAAAATCCGGCCTGGTACACCGCTTACACCCCTTACCAGGCAGAAATTTCCCAGGGTCGCATGGAGGCGCTGATCAACTTCCAGACCATGGTCTGTGACCTGACCGGCATGCCGATCGCCAACGCTTCGATGCTTGACGAAGCCACGGCTGCCGCCGAGGCGATGACCCTCGCCAAACGCAGTGTCAAAAGCAAAAGCAATGTCTTCATCGTCGCCGGCGACTGCCATCCGCAAACGATCGAGGTGATTCAGACCCGCGCCAGACCGCTGGGCATTGAGGTCCAGGTCAGCACCGCTGCGGCGAACTTGCCGCAACTTATGGCCGCGGGTGACTACTTCGGCGTGCTGGCGCAATACCCTGCCACCACCGGCATGATCCATGATTTGCGTCCCCTGGCCGAAACGGCCCACTCCACGGGTGCGGCTTTTTGCGTGGCTGCCGATCTGCTGGCATTGACCCTGCTGGTGCCGCCGGGCGAATGGGACGCCGACATTGTGCTGGGCAACACCCAGCGCTTTGGCATG
>JBKJZS010000015.1:0-8266 GCA_046714915.1 Polaromonas sp.
CGCTGGAGCAGGCCATGCTGGACGCGGCGCGGCCGCACCTGCTGCGCATCCTGGGACCCAACTGCATCGGGGCACTGGTTCCGGGCGCCCACCTCAATGCCAGCTTCGCGCCCGGCAACGCCCAGCCGGGCCGGCTGGCGTTCGTGACCCAGTCCGGCGCACTGGCGACCTCGATGCTGGACTGGGCCAACAGCCGCGGCATCGGTTTTTCGCATTTCATCTCACTGGGCGACAGCGCCGACGTGGATTTCGGCGACGTCATCGACTACCTGGCCAGCGACCCGGGCACCCGTGCCATTTTGATGTATGCGGAATCGGTCAAGGCGGCGCGAAAGTTCATGTCGGCGTCGCGCGCCGCGTCGCGCAACAAGCCGGTGATTGTGGTCAAGGCCGGGCGCGCGCCCGACGGCGCCCGGGCTGCCGCCTCGCACACTGGCGCCCTGGCCGGCTCTGACACGGTGTTCGACGCCGCCATCAGGCGGGCCGGCATGTTGCGGGTGGACACGCTGGAGGCGCTGTTCGATGCCGCCGAGACGCTGGCCCACGTGCGACCCTGGCGCGGAGAGCGGCTGGCCATACTCACCAACGGCGGCGGCGCCGGGGTGCTGGCGGTCGATGCACTGGAACGGGGGGATCTGCGGCTCGCCAGCCTGAGCGCGCAGACGCTGGCCGGGCTCGACCCCTGCCTGCCGACTTCCTGGTCGCATGGCAATCCCATCGACATCATCGGCGACGCGCCAGTCAGCCGCTACCAGGACGCGCTGCGTGTGCTGCTGGCGGCGCCTGATGTTGACGCCGTGCTGTTCATGCATGCGCCTACGGCCATCGTTCCGGCCGGCGAAATCGCATCGGCCTGCCTGCCCCTGATCCAGCAATCGACCAAACCGGTGCTGAGCTGCTGGCTGGGCGGCGCGGCCGTGGCGTCGGCGCGTGAGGCTTGCACTGTGGCGGGCATCGCCAGCTACAGCACACCCGAACGCGCGGTGGCGGCTTGGCTGCAGCTGGTCAACCATGCGCGCAACCAGCACGCCTTGCGGCAACTCCCCGCAGCGGCGCTGGATGACTTCATGCCGGACAGTGCGCTTGCCCAGTCGCTGCTGGAGCAGGCGCTGCAGGATGGCCGCGAGTGGCTAGACGGGGCACCGGCCCAGGCGCTGCTGCGGGCCTACGGCATCCCTACCGTTGAAACCGTGAAGGCCGGCGACGTGGAGGAAGCGGTCGCCGCTGCCAGCCGAATCGGCTACCCCGTCGCCCTGAAGATTGTTTCGCCCCAGATCATCCACAAGTCCGACGTGGGCGGGGTCGCGCTGGGTCTGGCATCCGCGGAGGAGGTCAGGGCCGCAGCATTGGCCATGCGTCAGCAAGTGGCGCGCCTGCAGCCGCAGGCGGTGCTGCAGGGCTTCACCGTGCAGTCCATGGCCCAGCGACCCGGAGCCCATGAGCTGATCGTGGGAATCGCCACCGACGCCGTGTTCGGACCGGTCATCCTGTTCGGCGAGGGCGGCATCGCCGTTGAATTGCGCAAAAACCATGCGGTGGCCCTGCCACCGCTCAACACCAGTCTGGCACGTGACCTGGTCGAAAGAAGCCGGCTCGTGGCCCTATTGGCCGGCTACCGCGGCCGCCCGGCTGCGAACGAGCAGGCGCTGCTTAACACGCTATTGAGGGTGTCTCAGTTGGCGTGCGACCTGGCCGCAGTGGCCGAACTCGACATCAACCCGTTGCTGGTTGACGAGCAGGGCGTGTTGGCGCTGGATGCCCGCGTCAAGCTGCGGCTGGTGCCCGTGGGCGAAGTCAGCCGGCTCGCCATTCGTCCCTATCCGTCGGCGCTGGAAGAGCGCGTCGAAGTAGCGGGCCGCGATTTGCTGCTTCGCCCGATTCGCCCAGAAGATGGACAGCGCCTGATGGCCTTCTACGCCAATGCGTCCCCAGCCGACATGCGGCTGCGTTTTTTTATGACGCGGCGCGAAGTGCCGCATTCCGAGCTGACGCGCTACAGCCAGATCGACTATGACCGCGAGATGACATTCATTGCGTTGGCGCCGCAGGAGTCCGGCGATCAGGCCATGGTGGCTGAAGTGCGGGCCGTGTGCGACCCCGACAACGTGAGGGCGGAATTCGCAATGCAGGTGGCCTCCGGCTGGCAGGGCAAGGGACTGGGCCGCCTGTTGCTGGACAAGCTGACCCGCTACCTGCATGAGCGCGGTACGGCCGAAGTCGTGGGCCAGTGCCTGCCAGACAACAGGGGCATGGCTGCGCTGGCAAAGCAGGCCGGGTTTGAAGTCTCGGCTGGCCTTTCCGGGGACATCATGGCGCTACGCCTGTTGCTGCGTTGAACCCTTCAACGCTGGTGGTGATGAATTCGTGGGCTCACTCCGTAACGCCGACTGAATGCATCGCCGTCAAGGCAATGTATTGGCCAGTTCAATGGCGCGCTGAGAAGGTCGGCCGCAGCCAGGCATTCGAAAACGAATAGCGCACTCTCGGATGAAGTGGCGTATGGATCTATGTGTTTGCATCAGTTTGATTCAACGCCGTTCGCGCTGCCGCCAAATCCCAGCCCGCCCACCCACAGCTCTTGAACAGAACTGGCCCGGTGGGTTTAGTGAGGCTCTGGCGGATCACATCGCCCAAAGTGGCAAAGCCCTTGACTTCCAGCCCGGCTTGCAGCAAATCGCCAGCCTCGTGCAGGGCATCGGTCGTGTCGACAAACACGTCCCCGTGCTCTGCAAAGTGTTGGCATAACCCGGCACTCAGCTCCACCATCGTTGGCGTGAAGGCGCCGACAGCGCTGATAAAACTGTCTTCTCGCGGAAGGGCGCTGAGCACCACGGCACTGGCGGGCGTACACGTTACTGCCAAAGGACAGTCCGGCAAAGCAGTATTGGCGTCTTGCACCACACGGGCGCTCAAGCCCAAGGTCTGCGCGTGTTGTGCCAAAGCATGCGCGCTGGCCGGGCTGCGCGAGGCAATCACCACCTCCCTGACACCCAAGCCGGTTGCGAATGCCTCCAGGTGTGCCCGCCCCTGCACGCCGGCACCGACAATCAGCAGCGGCCCTTGCCTGTTAGGCGCAAGCCTCTGCGCCGCCAGCAGCGACACCGCGGCGGTACGCCGCGCCGTAACGGTGGGGCCGTCCAGTATCAGTTTGCGTTCTCCGCTTGCGATCTCAAACACCACCACGTCACCTTGAATTGTCGGGCGCAGCGTACCTGCGTTGCCGGGTGTGAAGGTGATCAGCTTGGTCATGGCCACACGGCTGTCCATGGCCGGCATTACAAACAAGCTGCCGCCGCCCGCCAGGGGCTGGACCAGCCGTTCTGGCACCTGCACCGAGGCATCGGCCAGCAGCTTGATAATTTCGTCAAGCAGTGCGGCGTAAGGAAGTTGGGTTGCGGTCTGTGCGGCGTTCAGCATCGTGTGCGATTGGGTCATTTCCGGATGGTAAGCCAGCCTGCTGGCGTGTGCCGACGCATCAGCGTGCGCTTGTTTTGGTGAAGCGGTTTTATCCTACACCTGCACGGGAAATGCACTGCGCTGCCCCGGTAGAGCGGCTCGTTAGCATGGATTCAGACGCACCGAGGAGTCTCTTTCATGTTTTCCACACACCTGCCCAAAGCCAACACCGTACCTCGTGATTACATTTATCTGGGTATGGGTCTGTTATTGATTGTTGGAATGCTGATAGCCATTGCCTCAGTGGCCAGTGGCCAAGTCAAAAAGGCGCAAATGCGGGATTGGCTCCAGGCTTCGCAGCGAAGCGCGGTGGCCAATTGTGTTGAAACTACGCGCGGCGCGGCGCTGAACAATTGCATACAGCAGGCGCAGGCAGATTACTACGCTGCGGATATGACCACGGTGGCCGGTAATAGCGCAGTATTTGCCCGCACAGGCGGGGCGGCTCCCAATGGCTCAGCTGGTTTTATGTCTGTTGCCTTTAGCTCCCATCGCTAGAACTTTGATCCTTGCAAGACCACGCTAACCTGCATTTTCACCTATAGGAGTCGGCAGTCCCGCCCGAAGGCGCGTTGTCATGGGTATTCGACGCCAGCTACAACATGGGACTGCCAATGCCAAGCTGTACCGAAGAAACTGGAACAAACAAGATTGAATTTTGCCGGCTTGGCCCCCCACGAGTCATAGAGGGTTGTTTTGACGGCGACAGCACCAACTGGCCCAGCGCGGACATCTTCGCGCACGCGATGCGCCAACTACGCTCTCCCACGGCCGCCAGTTTGAGCGGCTTGTCACCACGTAGCGCGGGTTGTTGCCCCGCTCGCCATACTCCAGCCGCGTGATCACCCGGCGCTCAAAGGGGTGGTTGCGCTCACACGGCGCCAATTGCACCTCAAATGCCGGGCAATGCCTTCACAACACTCGTCAGGCTGGCGCAGCATCGAATCAACGTCAATCAGACCGTACAGTGGGGATAGCGTGAAATATGCGGGCTAGCGTGGCGAGCGGAGGTGTCGGCAGTGATGTCGCGTCGTTCACCGGGCCCAGGAAAAGGTCAACAACGTTGGGCGTTGCATGGCGTTGGAAACAGCGGTTAGCATGGGTCACCATGAAATTGTCTCGCCTGCTACAGCCGCGCAACCCCCTGTTCTGGCTCATGCTGGCGCTCAACGCCTTATCGGCGGCACTGGCCTGGATAGTGCAGAACCGCCCACTTAATGCCTGGGCAATTTTTTTAGTGACCGGCTTTGCCATAGGCAATGCGGTGATGGGGACATGGCTGGCCTGGAGGTTGCTGCGCGATGAGCCCGGCGCCGATGATTCTGGCCCGACCCTGCGCTGAAGCCAATTAACTGATTGCCCCTGCGCCTTTGGCAATATCGCGCGGCGTCGTCAGCGCGCTGGCGACCGCCAATTTTAACCCACGCACCATGTGTTCTTTCAGCATGCTGGGCGTGCCGTGTTCGGGCAAATAGGGAACATGGATAAACCCCCCGCGTGTAAGCTTGAAGTCGCGCTGAGTGGCTAGTAGATGCATCAGTCCGTAAAACACATGGTTGCAGACGAAGGTGCCCGCCGTTTGGGAGACCTCCGCAGCGATCCCTTCGCGCTGAAGGGCCTGCATCATGGACTTGATCGGCAGCGTGGTGAAGTAGGCCGCGGGTCCGCCGGCGACGACGGGGATGTCCACCGGCTGCGCGGCGTCGTTGTCAGCAATCCGCGCATCATTGACATTGATTGCGACGCGTTCCAGAGAAATGGCGGAACGCCCACCGGCCAGACCGACGCAGATGACCAAGATCGGACGGTGTAAGCGCAGCAAGCGCTGGAGTTCGTCCAGTGAAGACCCAAACACGGTGGGCAACTGTGCTGCAACCACTCGATGGCCTGCTATCTGTTTGCCATGCAGCGCGCGGGCAACCAGCCAGCTCGGATTGAGCGCGCTGACTTCGTGCCTGTCGTCACCGAACGCATCAAAGCCGGTGATCACTACGCGGGGGAGTTGGGAGCCTGTGGTCATGCTGCGGATATTGTGATTGTGAAATGGGTTTAGGTGCGGCGCAATGAATTTTCTGGTGTCTGCCAAGCAGGAAAGAAAGGTTTTAGCTAACATCAGCCAATGGATACTTCCTCCTCACTTTCCCGCGTCGTTGCCGATCTTGCCCGGGCCCGACTGCACGCCCAGCCGCTGACCTGGCCGGCAGACCTGCCGCCTGATCTGCCCACCGCCTACGCGGCAGCACTGGCCGTGCGGGCAGCCCGCTGCGCCGCCGGTGAAATTGCCGTGGGTTACAAGGTCGGTTTTACCAACCGCAACATTTGGCATCGCTACGAGGTCTATGCCCCCATTTGGGGTACTGTCTGGCAAAGGAGTGTGACGCTTCTTGACACGACGGTGCTGAAACCGGGTGTGGTGTCACTTGACGGCCTGTGCGAGCCGCGAATTGAGCCAGAGGTGGTGTTTTGCCTGCGTGAAGCACCGCCGCCGGCCTGCACCCTAGCGCAACTCGTGAGCGTTATTGATTGGGTGGCACACGGCTTTGAAATTGTTCACACCCATTTTGCGCATTGGAAATTTACGGCAGCACAGGCCGTGGCTGATGCTGGTCTTCACGGCCACCTGCTGGTGGGTCGTCGGGTCAAACTGCCCCGCGGCCTGCAGCCCGAGGCATTGGTTGAGGCGCTCGCAGGTCTGCAGCTGAGGCTTTATGGCGATGGTGCGTTGAAAGATGAAGGCGTGGGCGCCAATGTGCTGGACGGCCCCGTCCAGGCACTGCTGTATTTTGTGCAGGAGTTGCGCGCAACGGCCGGAGCACCGCCCCTGCTGGCTGGTGATTTGGTCACCACCGGTACGCTGACCGATGCCTACCCTGTACAGGCCGGGCAAACATGGCACACCGAAATTGAATCGCGCAAACCCGTTGCGGTTGAACTTGAGGGATTGAGTGTCCGTTTTGAATAATGTGAGAATGCCTTTACTGGACAGTCTTCAGAATTATTTTTTAATCAGCGCGCCGGTTTCGCTGTCAAATCTCACATTGCGTACCTGACCGTTCTGCCCCGGAAAGCCGTCGAATACGGCGCGCACCAGATAGGGCGTGACGGCGGGCAAGTCGGCATTCCCCTCGAAAACGGCCCGCGACTCAAACACCGGCCGCGGCTGGCCCGGGGGGCTGTTTTTTGTATCGAGCAAGCGCAGATTGAGCTGGCTGAATTGCACCGAGTAGGGGACCAGCCGGTCTCCGACATAGACGGGGCCGAAGCGGCTCGGTGCCCAGAAACCGGGAAAAAATTGACCTGCCGCATTGCGGTAGGGCGGGATGAAAATCAGACGTTCTTCGTAAATCGACTGCGTATATGTTCGCTGCTGAGTCTGGCTGAGAGTGGTGAGCTCAACCAGCAGGCGCGCCGGCTGGCCAGCCGGAGCGCGCCGGAGCCCCTGTTTTTACAGTTCACGCTGCACATAGTTTTCGTATGTTGCCTGTTCCAGCTCTTGGGGTTTGCCAAATGGACTGAGCGGTGGCGTAATGAAGTTAAAGCTGCTGCCGGCGGCATCAAGCGGCCACTGATTGAAGTTGCTTACTTTGGTGACGATAGGGCTGGCGCAGGCCGTCAGCAACGCGCTCAACAGCAAAGTGAATAACGCGCGGTAGCGAAGGAGTGAGCGATTCATTGTTTGTAGACGCTGGGCCATCCCACAATGTTCCGGCCCAGAGGCAAAGCTCAAGTAAAGTAGCTTAATCAGCGTAACCGGCTTGCGTGTTGGCGCCGCATGACGGCACGGAGAGTCAATTATGAAATGGGAAGGCAATCGGGAATCGGACAATGTGGAAGACCGCCGTAGCGGTGGTGGTGGCTTGGGCGGCCTGTTCGGTGGCCGCAGCATCGGTATAGGCACCATCGTCGTTGCACTGGTGGGCGGATGGGTTTTCGGCATTAACCCGCTGACCATTTTAAGCATGCTCGGCGGCGACTCACCGCCCGCGCAGGTGCAGCAGGCGCCGGCACAGCGTCCGCCTGCGGACGACCGCATGGCCCGGTTTGTCTCCACCGTCCTGGCCGACACCGAAGACGTCTGGAAGAACATGTTTGCCCAGGGGGGCAGAACTTACCAGGAGCCTCGATTGGTGCTGTTTCGCGGCGCCACGGCCACGGCGTGCGGCCAGGGCCAGGCAGCTATGGGGCCCTTTTATTGCCCTGCAGACCAAAAGGTTTACATAGACTTGGGTTTTTATGAAACCCTCCAGAAGAGGCTGGGGGCGCCCGGCGACTTTGCCCAGGCCTATGTGATCGCGCACGAGGTCGGCCACCATGTGCAAAACCTGCTGGGCGTCAGCGGCAAGATGGACCAGATGCGCGGTCGGGTCAGCCAAGCTGAGTTCAATGCCATGAGTGTGCGGCTGGAGCTGCAGGCCGACTGTTTTGCCGGCGTGTGGGCGAATCATGCCCAGCGCGCCCGTAGCATTCTGGAGCAGGGTGATATCGAAGAGGCGATGAACGCAGCCGCGAAAATCGGTGACGACGCGCTGCAGGGCTCTCGCAACGGCGCGCTGGTGCCGGAGAGTTTTACCCACGGCACCAGTGTGCAGCGGGCACGCTGGTTCAACATCGGCCTGCAGCGTGGCAGCGTCAAGGCCTGCGACACCTTCAGTGCCCGGCAGCTCTGATTGTGTGACGGAATTAGCCCAAAACCCTTCATTTCGGGGGCTTTATGGTCCGGATGGCCTGGAATGAGACAATAGAGGGCAATGACGACCTCTTTTTCCAATCTCAATCTAGCCGAGCCGCTAGCCCGCGCCGTAGCCGAAAT
>JBKJZS010000016.1:0-2734 GCA_046714915.1 Polaromonas sp.
ATTCCCACACCGTTGCGCAATAAGGCCGGTAATTGATAACACAGCGATTTGCCGCCGCCGGTGGGCATCAGCACCAGCGCGTCGCCGCCTTGCACCACATGGTCAACGATGGCCTGCTGCGGGCCACGGAAATCGGAATAACCAAAAACCTGGCCAAGAATGTCCAGCGGAGAGAGGGGGGGCGTGGCGTGCGGCAAGGGCGGGAGTTTGGTAAAAAGGCTCAATGCTATGAAAATAATAGCTTGCTGCGCCCGTGAAATAAGGGCCTAAGCCGGATTTTCCTTAGAGAATCGGCTACATCTGCTCCCAGGGCAAACCGTCAAAACGCCAGCCGCTCAGTGTCGAGCGGCGAAACTGCTCGTCCAGTTCCCCCTCAAACCCGTGCACGATGTTGAACACCTCGCTAAAGCCCGCGGCTTCCAGCGCCTGCGCCGCGGCCAGCGTGCGTTGGCCCGAGCGGCAAATTAGCAGGACCGGCTGCGCCTTGCTGCTGGCCTCCTGCGCGACGGCCTCGGCAAATTTTTGCGGGTCGGGCAGCAGGTTGGGGTATTCGTACCAGGGTACGTTGACCACCCCGGGCGGACGGCCCACATACAGCGATTCGATCTCCATGCGCACGTCCACAAACAGGGCGTCCGGATGCTGCTGCAGGTAGTCCCAGGCTTGTTGGGGTTGAAGGTGTTTCATGGTGCGTGAAGAAATCCGCGAATTTTCCCTATTGTCGGGGAAAGGGCAAAGCCCCCACGTTCGCTCACTTGGTGTCGCTCTCTGCCCCCGAGGGGCAAATTTTCCTTGGGGCGGCCCGGCCAAAAATGGACCTGGGACGCGTCGGCGTCTGGGGTGTCTCTTAAAATGCAGCGATGAAGCCGCTTATTTACACCCGGGGTCAGCAGTTGCCGGGCATTCTGGAAAAACGCATCGCCATTCTCGATGGCGCGATGGGCACCATGATCCAGCGCTTCAAGCTCAGTGAGGCCCAGTACCGCGGCGCGCGCTTCATGGATTTCCCCAAGGACGTCAAGGGCAACAACGAGCTGCTCAGCCTGACCCGCCCCGACGTGATTCAGGATATCCACGAGGGCTATCTGGCTGCCGGAGCCGACCTGGTGGAGACCAACACTTTTGGCGCCACCACGGTAGCCCAGGGCGACTACGACATGGCCGATCTGGCGGTGGAAATGAATTTTGAATCGGCCCGCATTGCCCGCGCAGCCTGCGACAAATTCTCCACCTCCGACAAGCCGCGTTTTGTGGTGGGCACGCTCGGCCCGACGCCCAAAACCGCCAGTATCAGCCCGGACGTGAACGACCCCGGCGCGCGCAACACCAACTTTGAAGAATTGCGCCAGGCCTATTACGAGCAGGTCGAGGCGCTGGTCAAAGGCGGCAGCGATGTGCTGCTGGTCGAAACCATTTTCGACACGCTCAATGCCAAGGCCGCGCTGTTCGCGATCGACGAGTTTTTTGACAATTCAGGCGAGCGGCTGCCGCTGATCATCAGCGGCACCGTGACCGATGCCTCGGGCCGCATTCTGAGCGGGCAGACCGTCACCGCGTTCTGGCACAGCATCCGTCACGCCCGGCCGCTGGCCGTGGGCCTCAACTGCGCGCTGGGCGCGGCCTTGATGCGCCCCTACATCCAGGAGCTGAGCCGGGTCGCCGGCGATACCTTCATCAGCTGCCATCCCAACGCCGGCCTGCCGAATCCGATGAGCGAGACCGGTTTTGACGAGACGCCGGAGGTCACCTCGCGGCTGCTGCGCGAGTTTGCAGCCGAGGGGCTGGTCAACATCGTCGGTGGCTGCTGCGGCACGACGCCCGAACATATTGGCGCGATCCACCAGGCGGTGCAGCCGTTGACGCCGCGCAGCATTCAGCGTGGTTTCTTTTACGAGGAAGCCGCCTGAGGCTTGGCCCTTTGTCATGGCGGGCCTGACCCGCAATCCATGAACCCGACTTCACCGCTGGAGCGGCCGCAGAGATGGATTCCGGATCGAGTCCGGGATGACACTACCCGGGGTCCGGGATGCCAACCCGCAGTCAAAGGCTAACTGAGCACCACGCTGCTCAAGCGCCGGCGGTAAGTCGCCACGAGCGGATCGTCCGGCGGAATCTGCCCGTCAGCCACCTTCACTTTGGGCGGCTCGATGATTTCCAGAATCGAGACAAAGGTTTTTCGCGCCAGTTCCTCGCGCCAGGCCTTGTCGCGCATCAGGATTTCCAGCAACTCGTCCATCGCGTCGACCCAGCGCTGCTGGCTCATGTGCAGCTGGGCCAGGCTATACCGTGCTTCAAAATCCCGTTTGTTTGCCGCAATTTTTTCATCAAAGTCGGCCTTGACCTTTGCTGGATCCGCGTGAGCAGCTCCTGATTCAATCGCATCGAGCCAGTGCTGGAGGGCTGCGAGCTTGCGCACCAACGCGGCTTTGCTGGCCACCGGTGCAAAGGCTGTCTTGGCTTCGGCCAGCTGGCCTTGTTGCAGCAGCAGGCGGATGTAGTCAAAGCGGGCGTTGTCGTTGGCCGGGTCGGTAGCGACCGCGTGTTGCAGTTTTTCCAGCACGGCGACCGGGTCGCTGTCTTCCGGGGCTTCGACGGCGGCTTCGTCGTCGGATGCCGCGAGGTCTTCGGCGGGTGGCAGGTGTTTATCGAGAAACTCCTTGACCTTGCCTTCTGGCAGAACCCCTGTAAAGGCGTCAACCGGCTGGCCGTTCATCATCAAAATGCAGGTGGGAAT
>JBKJZS010000017.1:0-1540 GCA_046714915.1 Polaromonas sp.
CACCCACGGCTGGAAGGTCAACTTCTGCAAGTTCACCAACGAAACCCGCAATGGCCTGGAAGACTCCTCGCGCCATGACGGCCTGAAGTCCATCGCCTCAGTGACGGGCGCTTGCGCCGGCGGTGGCTACGAGCTGGCCCTGGCCTGCGACCGCATCGTGATGGTCGATGACCGCTCCAGCACCGTGAGCCTGCCCGAGGTGCCGCTGCTGGGCGTGTTGCCAGGCACCGGTGGCCTGACTCGCGTGACCGACAAGCGCAAGGTGCGACGCGACCTCGCCGACATCTTTTGCACCACCAGCGAAGGCGTGCGTGCGGACCGCGCCAAAGACTGGAAGCTGATCGACGCCTACGCCAAGCCGCAACAGTTCAACGCCTTGCTTGCTGCTGAAATAGAAGCGCTTCGCGCTCATTCCACAAGGACTGCAGGCTCAAAAGGCATCGAACTGACGCCACTAAAGGCTGTGATAGACGACGCTGGCTTCCACTACAGCGTGGTCGATGCCCAGGTGGACCGCAGCAGCCGCATCGCGACACTCACCGTCAATGCACCGGCCGCGGCCATCGAATCCACGCCCGAAGCGATCGAGGCTGCCGGCGCCAACTGGTACCCGCTTAAGCTTCAACGCGAGCTGGACGACGCAATTCTTAACCTGCGCACCAACGAGCTGGAAGTCGGCACCTGGGTCATCAAGACGAAGGGCGATGCCGGGCTGGTGATCAAGATGGATGAAGTTCTCGCCAAGCTCAAGAACCACTGGCTGGTGAAAGAGACGACAGGCGCGCTGCGCCGCACCTTGGCCCGTATCGACGTGACCAGCCGTTCGCTGATTGCGCTGGTGGATGCCGGCTCGTGTTTTGCGGGTACCTTCTATGAGCTGGCGCTGGCTTGCGACCGTATTTACATGCTGGATCTGCCGGACTCGCCCGATGCGGCGCCTGCGCTGCAACTGAGCCCGGCCAACTTCGGCTGGTTTCCGGCCGTCAATGGGCTGACGCGCCTGCAGACACGATTTTATGAAGACACTATGACCATCAACCAGCTGGAAAAGCTTGGCGACAGCTCGCTGCGCGCCGATCAGGCGCTGGGGCTGGGACTGGTGACCTTGAGCCCCGACGACATCGACTGGGACGACGAGATCCGCATCATGCTGGAAGAGCGTGCGTCGATGTCGCCCGATGCCATGACCGGCCTGGAAGCTTCGCTGCGCTTCCCCGGCAAAGAGACCATGGAGAGCCGTATTTTTGGCCGGCTCAGTGCCTGGCAAAACTGGATTTTCATTCGGCCCAATGCAGTGGGCGAAGAGGGCGCCTTGAAGCTCTTCGGCACTGGGAAAAAAGCCAGGTTTGACTGGAAGCGAATCTAAATCCACCACCTCTGTCGTGCCGGACTCGATCCGGCATCGATGCCGCGCCGGTCTGACCGTGGGACAACGCGACACGGATTGCGGGTCAGGCCCGCAATGACAAACCACCAAGGAAACACCATGAGTAGCATCGATCTTCAAGCCCTGATCCCCAACAACGTCAACCTCGGCGAA
>JBKJZS010000018.1:0-2714 GCA_046714915.1 Polaromonas sp.
GCAGTGTCTGCGCTATTGCTCTTCTCCAAATTCACGACAGCGTCATCCCGGACTCGATCCGGGATCCATGCTTCGCAAGAAGTAGCGGCACTGGAGCGCAGAGATGGGTCCCGGCTCCCCGGATCGAGTCCGGGGCAGGCTCTGGCCGGGATGACAGCCTGGCCTGCCTGAACGGTGTCGCTGACCTCATCCAGTAGGCGGCGAAAAAATTGCTTCCTTCGCCATAGCGGTTTGCTTGTTTCTTACAGGGTGGGGACGCGGTCGAAGTGGTCAAAGCGAGGGAGCGGTAGCTGCACCTCCGTCACTTCAAGCGCGTCGACAATTGCTGCGGACATGCCATCGCGAAGCCAACTGCACATGTCCGCAAGCTGCTCTGGCGAACCCTGCAGCATCACCTCTACCGACCCGTCCATGCGGTTGCGGACCCAGCCGGTGATGCCCCGCACCCGCGCGTGGCGCACGCAAGCTTCCCGATAACCGATGCCTTGCACACGGCCACATACCCGCACCCGCCAACTCTCCATCGTCCCCTCTTTATCGCGAGAATCCATGCGCGCTGCTCCTTGCATGTGGAGGTACCTGCTAGAACGTTTAATGAACTGGTTTCCGCCGAATTTGCATGCCAAGCGCCTTGCATGGCGCGTAAAACGCTCGCAGCCTGTGGGGGCGAACCACAGCACCTGAGTCTGCTTTGACCCTGCTGTCGAGCACTTGGTTCTGGCCCTGCCCGGCGCCGACCGGCTGCTTCGGGGACATCTTGCCACTGTCTCTTCGGGTCGAAATCGCCAGCAGGGGAATTCTCCCAAAACAACACAGAACCCGAGAAAAGACGCCGTGCAACTTTCAAGGGCCTATTGCAGGGTGATCAGGCGCCTGCACTCTCCTCTGGGAAGAGGTCACGTTTACCCTGGTTTTAGAGTTATTGCTCTTGCCTTGTCCGCGCATATTCGAACTCAGCCGTTATAGGGTTATCCGGACCGATTATGAGGAATCATTACCATGCAAGGTCAAGAAAAACGAATGCCATTGGCCGATGAAGCGGCATCCAGCGCTGATGAGCAGGTTTCGCTGCTGGCAGAGATCGATTTCAAATGGCTAATGGCCGGGCAGGGCTGGTGGATTGAGACTACCCGCTTTCACAGTGACCCAGCGTATGCCATCGGATTTTTACGGTTGGCCATGGCCTCGCAATCCTTCGCGTTGCGGGATTGCGCGGCATCGTTGCAGGCCCAGATGGGCGGCCCCGCCGCATGCGGTGCCGGGCGGCCCGGCGCCTAACAAGCAACTCTCAAGACCTGTAGCCGCTGATGGTCGCAAATGGACGAAACCATGAATGCGGGTGAATGACTGCTTCGGGCCGGTTCCGACAAGGGGAGTAGCCGCTGTCAACGTCTGCAGCCGACCTCAAAGCGGTCTGCCCCAATCCAGAAAGCCGACGGTTAACGCCATGAGTGGCAGACTGGGGCTTGTCGTTGAACTCAATCGCAACAAGTCCGAACTGGAGCGAATCGCCGGCTCAAACTTGAACGAGCAGCCATCTCCTCGAACGCCAGAGGCGCTACGTTGTTCCGCTCAGGGCTGGGTCCATCGCGACACCCGTCGCGCGCCGTCCGGTATTCAACGCTTGGGCCCCTTCATGACCTCGGACTCCATGGCAGCATTCCGCTCCTCACTGGCCTCAATGGGTTCCATGGCCTCGTCAATCGAAGCCGCCGCGCGTTCCGAGGCCGCTTTCATTTCGTCAGCGGTGGCGCCCAGTCCTTCGTCGTCGTCGCTTGGAGGCTCAAGCATGTCTTTCAGCATGGCCGCCAACTCGGGCGTGTCCCACGGCTCGCCATGCTGCTTTTTCTTTTTTATGTAGTGTCTGATTTCTGCGTCTTGCTCCTCAGTCAAGGGAAGCCCCCGGAAGACGCTTGTAGGGTCAATGTCGGGCATGGTGTTCCTCCGGAGTTCGACGCAACCCCTGGTTCGGACTCGATAGCACCGCGCCGTCAACCAGAAAGGAGGTCGCGCGCGCGTTGTCGTGGCCCCAGAAACATGTCCAGTGCCTGGATGCGTCTTCGCTGCGGCTGGGGTTGCGAAAGTTGAAGGCCATGCTGCCATCCTAGTCCTATTTGGGCAGATGCGGGAGTAATCACCGTACATCGTGCCGGCTGCCGGCTTTGTGTCAGCCCAACAGGCCCGAGGTCGGGTTAGTGAGAGGAGAACCAGTCGCCCATGCCTTCATATGGCATGGGTCAGGCCCGGGTCGCGCCTGACCGAACGAGCCGCTCCTAGCGTGGTTTTTTCGCAGCATGGTTTTTGGTGATGAGGATGCCCCTACGCACCTGCAGGCTGACATTCCAGCGATCGGCCGCAGCGGCAGCCCTGCTGGTGTTTGTGGACGTCAACGAAGGCGTGCCTGCTGCCCAGGGACTGCGCCCCTTCAACGCCCGCCTGCTGGAGGTGGTGGCCTGTCAGCTCGCGCGCGCCACACGCAACGACTCCTCAGGGGCTGCTTAATTGGCCTGAACCCCGGCCCTGATCAGCAGGCCGCCGAACGCCGGAGGGATCGGACACAGGCGGTACTGCTCAGCGGTGCTGCTAGGCGCAAGCGCCCGCCGGGTCGCGCGATGCCATGCGCTCGCGCAGTACCCGGTGCAGGATCTTGCCGGTCGCCGTGCGCGGCATGTCGGCGTCGGCCAGGAAGACGACGGACTGCGGGCACTTGAAGC
>JBKJZS010000019.1:0-3089 GCA_046714915.1 Polaromonas sp.
ATGTGACTTCATCGACGTCTCCTCGGGCCAGACCACACGCGCCGCCAAGCCGGTCTATGGGCGCATGTACCAGACCCCGTTTGCCGACCGCATCCGCAACGAGGTCGGCATCCAGACGATTGCCGTCGGCGCGATTTCGGAGGTGGATCATGTCAACAGCATCATCGCGGCCGGGCGTGCCGACCTCTGCGCGATTGCCCGCCCGCACCTGGCCGATCCGGCCTGGACCTTGCACGAAGCGGCCAAGCTGCAAAGCCGGGCAGTGGACTGGCCCAGGCAATACCTCAGTGGTCGGGACCAGCTGTACCGCGAACTTTCAAAGCAAAAACAGGCTTGAGTCCTTTATGGACGGGCGCAAGCAGCTACCAAAACAATAGCAACTACAAGCAGGAAAAAACCATGGACCTGGAAGCACGAGGACACCGCGAACACCCCGAAGCGCTGCGCCTGTGGCTGCGCCTGCTGACCTGCACGCAGCTGATTGAAAAACAGGTGCGCGGGCAATTGCGCGAACAGTTCGACACCACCCTGCCGCGTTTTGACCTGATGGCCCAGCTCGAGCGGAATCCGGACGGGCTGAAGATGAACGAGCTGTCGCGCCGCATGATGGTCACGGGCGGCAACGTCACCGGCATCACCGACCAGCTGGTAGCCGAAAGCCTGGTCGAACGCGTGGACGTCGAAGGCGACCGCCGCGCCTACCGCGTGCGCCTGACGCCCCGCGGCCGCAAGATGTTTGACGAGATGGCGCGCCAGCACGAAAGCTGGATTGTCCAGGCCCTCGGCGGCCTGACGCCGCGCGAGGTCGAGACCCTGCACAAGCTGCTCGGCAAAGTCAAACAACACCAAACCGATCTGAACCAGGAACTGGAAAACACATGAAGCACTACATCACACCGAACAACCCCATGCACGCGCAGTTCAACGCGCTGGCCGCCTACCAGGCGCGCCACTTTGCCTACGCCTTCGACAGCGGCGTCGCCACCCTGACCCTGAACCGGCCGGAACGAAAAAATCCGCTGACCTTCGACTCCTATGCCGAACTGCGCGCCCTGTTTCGCGCGCTCAACAGCGCCACCGACGTCAAGGTCATCGTGCTCACCGGCGCCGGCGGCAACTTCTGTTCGGGCGGCGATGTGCACGAGATCATCGGCCCGCTGACCAAAATGTCCATGCCCGAACTGCTGGAGTTCACCCGCATGACCGGCGACCTGGTCAAGTCCATGCGCCTGTGCCCGCAGCCCATCGTCGCCGCGATCGACGGCATTTGCGCCGGTGCCGGCGCGATGATGGCGCTGGCCGCCGACCTGCGCCTGGGCACGGCGCAGGCCAAAACCGCCTTTCTGTTTACCCGCGTCGGTCTGGCCGGCGCCGACATGGGCGCCTGTGCGCTGCTGCCGCGCCTGATCGGCCAGGGCCGCGCGTCCGAGTTGCTGTTCACCGGCCGCGCGATGAGCGCGCAGGAAGGCCTGCAGTGGGGCTTTTTCAATGCACTGCACGAGCCGGCCGATCTGCTGGCCAAAGCGCAGGCGCTGGCCACAGAGCTGGCCGCCGGCCCGACCTTTGCGCACGGAATGACCAAAACCATGCTGCACCAGGAATGGGCCATGACCCTGGACCAGGCGATTGAAGCCGAGGCGCAGGCGCAGGCGATCTGCATGCAGACCCAGGACTTCAAACGGGCCTACGAGGCCTTTGCCAGCAAGCAAAAGCCGGAGTTCCAGGGAGACTGAGATGAAAGTCGATACCCGACATCTGGCGCTGCCTTTTTTTGACGACGCCCACCGCGAACTGGGCCAGCGGCTGGTGGACTGGGTGCCGGCGCAACAGGTTGACGAAAGCGACGACCGGCTGGCCTGCAAGGAGTGGGTGCGGCGGCTGGGCGCCGGCGGCTGGCTGCGCTACTGCGTACCCGCAGGCGTTGGTGGCGCCCTCGGTGGTGCGCTGGAAAAACTCGATTCACGCGCGCTGGTGATCCTGCGTGAGACCCTGGCCTTTCATTCACCGCTGGCCGACTTTGCTTTTGCGATGCAGGGCCTGGGCAGCGGCGCCATCACCCTGGCCGGCACGCCGGCGCAGCAGGCGGCCTACCTGCCCGCGGTTGCGTGCGGCGCCAAGATTGCCGCCTTCGCACTGAGCGAGCCTGATGCCGGCTCCGACGCGGGTGCCATGACAACAACCGCGGACCTGGCAGGCAGCGACTGGGCCCTCAACGGCAGCAAGACCTGGATCAGCAACGGCGACATCGCGGACTTTTACGTCACCTTCGCCAAGACCGACAAGGTCGCCGGCACACGCGGCATCACGGCGTTTATCGTCGACGCCGGCAACCCCGGCCTGGACAGCAGCGAACACATCGACGTGATGGCACCGCACCCGCTGGCGACCCTGAAATTTTCGCACTGCCGGCTGCCCGGCACGGCGCAATTGGGTGCGTTGAACGGCGGCTTCAAACTGGCGATGCAGACGCTGGACATCTTCCGCGCCTCGGTCGCCGCCGCCGCCCTGGGCATGGCGCGCCGTGCGCTGGCCGAGGCCGTGCGCTTTTCGCGCGAACGCAAGATGTTCGGCCAGACGCTGGCCGACTTCCAGCTGACGCAGGCCAAGATCGGCGAAATGGCGGCGCTGATTGATGGCGCCGCCCTGCTGACCTACCGCGCCGCCTGGCTGCGCGACGACAGCGAACGCAAGGGCGCCGGCACACGCATCACCGCCGAGGCGGCCATGGCCAAAATGACGGCCACCGAAAATGCCCAGCGCGTGATCGACATGGCGCTGCAGATGCATGGCGGCCTGGGCGTCAAGGTCGGCACCAAGGTCGAAAGCCTGTACCGCGACATCCGCTCGCTGCGCATCTACGAAGGCGCGACCGAAGTGCAACAACTGATTATTGGCAAGGCGGTGCTGCAATCATGAACCACCCAGACGCCCACTCCGTGCAAACCGACCGTTTTGTACACGACCGCCTGCCGCCTCCCGAGCAGTGGCCGCAGATGTGTTACGACCTGCCGGAGTTAACATCCCGGCGCAGGCCAACCTGGTCGACGTGTTGTTTAACCGGGTTGAAAAAGATGGCTTGTCCGCCAGGG
>JBKJZS010000020.1:0-2899 GCA_046714915.1 Polaromonas sp.
GGCCGGCCTGCCCGTGCCCGACGAGGTCTGGGACCGCTGAGCCGACATTTTCCATCGCCCAATTTCTCTCAACCGCAAGCTGTCCAAGGCTGACCCGACCATGAAGTTTCCATCTCTTGTTTCCAAAATGGCATGCGGCATCGCTATTGCCGGCGCCGCCAGCCTCGCCCTCGCGCAAGACGGCTACCCCAACAAGCCTGTCAAGATCGTGGTTCCTTTTTCGCCAGGTGGGGGCGGTGATGCCGTCGTTCGCATCATCAGCGAAAAACTGGGCGAGCGTCTTGGCCAGCCGGTGATCATTGAAAACCGCCCTGGCGCATCCGGCTATATCGGAGCCCAGGCAGTGGCGACCGCGGCACCCGACGGCTATACGATCCTGATGGGTTTCGACGGATCGCTCGTTGTCGCGCCGCACCTGATCAAAGCCCCCTTTGATAGCGCAGTGGATTTCGCTCCCATCACCAAGCTCAATGACGCGACGCTTGTGCTGGCGGCGCATCCGTCCGTGGCGGTCAAGTCACTGAAAGAGCTGGTCGAGCTTTCGAAAACCAAGCCGGGCGGTCTGACCTTTGGCTCGTCAGGAGCGGCCACCACCACGCATCTGGCTGGCGAACTGCTGGCGCAGCGTGCTGGCATGAACCTGACCCATGTGCCCTACAAAGGCGGCGGCCAGGCAGTGACGGATGTGGTCGGCGGCCAGATTCCGCTGATCTTCACCGTGATCCCCACTATTTCAGCGTTCGTCAAGGATGGCCGGCTGCACGCCGTGGCCGTCGCCAGTGCGAAGCGCTCGAATGTGCTGCCCGACGTCCCCACGCTGATCGAGTCGGGCCTGCCGGGCTTTGAAGTGAACTCGTGGTACGGCCTGCTGGCACCGGCCAAGACCCCCAAGCCGATCATCGACCGTCTGCAGAGGGAAGTGGCCGCCGTGCTGGCGATCCCGGAGGTGAGGGAGCGCTATCTCAAGGGCGGCTTCGAGCCCGTCGGCAACAAGCCCGAGGAGTTCGCGCAGCAGATCAAGGCTGACCTTGTCCGCTGGAAAAAAGTGGTCACGGACGCCAACATCCGGATCGAGTGAGGCCAGGAGTACCACCGCGCAAGCCGACGCGGTGTTGATCCTCGGTCAGGGTCCGGCGGGCTATTGCGCTGCGGTCTGCGTGGCAAGGGGCAACCTGACTTCATTGCCTGGAACTGACCCGCCCGTTCTCGCAAGCGTTCCTCTGGCACCTGGCACTTGAATATTCGTAACTACTCAACTCCTCTTTCCATCCGATCTGTGAAAGCGGCGACATTCAACGCGGAGGCGCGAAGAATGCGGAGGACGCGGAGAAAAAAACTGTTGTGAGGCTTTTCCCGCGTCCTCCGGTTTTCTCCTCGGCTCCGCGTTGAAGGCTTTCGACCCGCTTTTGTCCGAGCTCTCAAGAAACAAAATTAAAGAAAACTCACTTCATAACGAAAAGTAGTGGTTTCTTCATGTACGCCTGGCCCGCGCCCGGGCTTGGGATGCTGAGTAGTTACGAATATTCAAGAAAAAAGGCTTCTAGCCCTTTAAATACAAGCGCTAGCAGCTATTAAGTTTATAGCCATCGCTGCATCTACGCGCTTACTGTCAGTTGCCGGCAAAAAACGCGGCAGCCGCGTCGACCGTGTTCTGGATGTCGTCGGCCGTGTGCGCCGAACTCACAAAGCCAGCCTCATAGAGCGCCGGCGCGTAATACACGCCACGTGCCAGCATGGCGTGAAAGAAGCGGTTGAACGCCGGGCTGTCGGTGCTCATGACGGTGGCGTAATTTTGGGGCAGCCGGGCGAGCAGGAAAAAGCCGAACAAGCCGCCTTCGCTGTCACCGCAAAAAGGCACGCCTGACTGGCCTGCGGCCTGCGTGAGACCCGTCACCAGGCTGCGTGTACGGTCGCCAAGCGCTTCGTAAAAGCCAGGTTTCTGCACTTCGCGCAACGTTGCCAGGCCACATGCCGTGGCCACGGGGTTGCCCGACAGTGTGCCGGCCTGGTAAACCGGACCCAGGGGGGCGAGTTGCTCCATCACATCGCGCGTCCCGCCAAAGGCAGCCAGTGGCATGCCGCCGCCGATCACCTTGCCGAGCACCGTGATGTCGGGTTTGAAGCCTGGAATGCTTTTGGCATAGACGCTTTGTGCGCCGCCAAGTGCGACGCGAAAACCTGTCATTACTTCGTCAAACACCAGTAAAACGCCGTACCGGGTACACAACTCGCGGCAGCGCTTCATGAACGGCACGCTGGCGCGCACAAAATTCATGTTGCCGGCGATTGGCTCGATCATCAGGCAGGCCGTGCTGTTGCCGTGCAGCACAAAGGCTTCTTCAAGCTGGACCAAGTTGTTGTATTCGAGTACCAGCGTGTGCTGCACGACTTCGGGGGGAACGCCGGCGCTGGTCGGGTTGCCAAAAGTCGCCAGGCCCGAACCCGCCTTGACCAGCAAGGCATCGGCGTGACCGTGGTAGCAGCCCTCAAATTTAATGATCTTGCTGCGCCCGGTGGCGCCGCGCGCCAGGCGGATCGCGCTCATCGCCGCTTCGGTGCCTGAACTCACCAGCCGCACCATTTCGATGGACGGAACCAGGCGCACAATTTCTTCGGCCAACTCGACCTCTCGCTCGGTCGGCGCGCCGAAAGAGAAGCCTTCAAGCAGGGCGCTCTGGACCGCCTCAACCACTGCCGGATGCCCGTGCCCAAGGATCATCGGTCCCCATGAGCCGATGTAATCAATGTAGCGCTGGCCGTCGGCATCCCAAAAGTAGGCGCCCTGCGCACGCTGCACAAAACGCGGTGTGCCGCCGACCGCCTTGAAGGCGCGAACCGGCGAGTTCACGCCGCCCGGAATCCGTTTTTTGGCGCGCTCAAACAGTGCGGTGTTCCGCGA
>JBKJZS010000021.1:0-3701 GCA_046714915.1 Polaromonas sp.
TTTCAGGCTTTTTGCGAGCGCGAGCGTTGCCCCTTTGCCGTGATCGGCGTGGCGACCGAAGAGAAAGACCTCGTGCTGTTTGACGACGGAGTGACCGCGCGCCGCGCCGGGCCGCCCCCAGCAAGCGGAGCCCCCTCGGGGGGCAGCTCAGTACGCTCAGCGACCAGCGTGGGGGTCCCAGTAGATATGCCCATGAACGTGCTGCTTGGCAAACCGCCCAAAATGCACCGCGACGTGACCAGCGTGGCGCACTCCGTCAAGCCCATCGACCTGACCGGGGTCGATCTGCAAAAAAGCTGCATCAACGTGTTGAGCCACCCCACGGTAGCCTCCAAGCGCTTCCTGATCACGATTGGCGACCGCACCGTTGGCGGAATGACCCACCGCGACCAGATGGTGGGTCCCTGGCAAGTGCCGGTGGCCGACTGCGCTGTAACGCTGGCCGATTTTCAGGGCTTTGCGGGCGAAGCCATGAGTATGGGCGAGCGCACGCCGCTGGCGGCCTTCAACGCCGCCGCTTCGGGCCGCATGGCCGTTGCCGAAGCCATTACCAACCTGCTGGCGGCGCCCATCGAGCTGCCTCGCGTCAAGCTGTCGGCCAACTGGATGGCCGCCTGCGGCGAGCCGGGCCAGGATGCAGCGCTTTACGAAACAGTCAAGGCGGTAGGCATGGAGTTGTGCCCGGCGCTGGGGGTGTCGATTCCAGTGGGCAAGGATTCGCTGTCGATGCGCACGGTCTGGCGTGAAGGCGGCGACATCAAGAAAGTGACATCGCCGGTCTCACTGATCGTCAGCGCTTTTGCGACACTGGCGGATGTACGCGGCACTTTCACGCCGGAATTAAACAGCGCCGAAGCCGATACCACCCTGATCCTGATTGACTTGGGCAAAGGCCGGATGCGCATGGGCGGCTCCATCCTGGCGCAGAGCCTCAATCTGGAAGACGGAGATGTGCCGGATCTGGACGAGCCGAAAGACCTGGTGAATCTGGTCCATGCCGTCAATCAACTGCGCGCGCAGGGGCGGATACTGGCCTACCACGACCGCAGCGATGGCGGCCTGTTTGCCACCGCCTGCGAAATGGCGTTTGCCGGACATGTTGGCGTGTCGCTCAACATCGACATGCTGCTGCTTGAGGGCGATGGCATTTCTGACAGCCGCATGGACTCGGGTGACAGCAAAAACTGGGCGTCGCAGATCAGCGCGCGCCGCGAAGAACTAACCCTCACGGCGCTGTTCACCGAAGAATTGGGTGTTGTCATTCAGGTGCGGACTCAGGCACGCAACGAGGTGATGCAAACGCTGCGTGAACATGGGCTGTCAAAATTCAGCCACTTCATCGGTAAAACCCGCCCGCACCAGGCGAGCCTGGAAGTCGGCAAGGGCGAAGTCCAGATCTGGCGCGATGCCAAAGCGGTGTTCACGGCCAAGCTGCAGGACCTGCACCAGGTGTGGGACAGCACCAGCTGGAAAATCTGCCAGCAGCGCGACAACCCGGCTTGCGCCGATGCAGAGCACGCCGCAGCGGGTCACCCGATGGATCCCGGTTTGCACTTTAATTTAGTGTCAAATCAGATTCTAGCCCCCGTTGGCTATGCGCAAACAGCTATTGAATCAATAGCAATCCCCGCGTTAATGTTGACCCGCCCCAGAGTGGCGGTGCTGCGCGAGCAGGGCGTCAATTCGCATGTGGAAATGGCGTACGCCTTTACGCAGGCTGGGTTTGAAGCCTGCGACGTGCACATGACTGACCTGCAGAGCGGGCGCGCCGATCTGGCCGATTTCAAGGGCATCGTGGCCTGCGGCGGTTTCAGCTACGGTGACACCCTGGGAGCGGGCATTGGCTGGGCCCGGTCGATTACCTTTAACCCGATGCTGGCGCAGCAGTTCGAGGGCTTTTTTGCACGGCAAGACACCTTTGGCCTGGGCGTTTGCAACGGTTGCCAGATGTTTGCCGAGCTCGCCGACATCATCCCCGGTGCGCAAGACTGGCCGCGCTTTACCACCAACCAGAGCGAACGCTTCGAGGCCCGCTTGAGCATGGTGGAGGTGCTGGAGTCGCCTTCCCTGTTCTTCAAAGGCATGGCGGGCAGCCGATTGCCGATTGCCGTGGCGCACGGCGAGGGCTATGCCAATTTCAAGAAGCAGCACGGTGGCCGCGGCGATCCGGCAAAAGCGATAGCAGCCATGCGTTTTACCGACAACCATGGTCAGGCCACCGAGGCTTATCCGGCCAACCCCAACGGCAGTGCCGGTGGCCTGACCGCCGTGACCACAGCAGACGGCCGTTTCAGCGCCATGATGCCGCACCCCGAGCGAGTGTTTCGCAACATCCAGATGAGCTGGACTTCAGGCGACAAGAATCAGTTCAGTCCGTGGATGCAGCTTTGGCACAACGCACGCAAGTGGGTGGCCTGAAGATTGCGTGCTTGGTTAGCTGGTTCAAACAACTCGGCAAAGGGCACGCTACCAAAGCGGTCAGACAACGCACGCCAGGCAGAGACAGTGCCGGGCACCGTGACCGAGTCCCAGATGGGTCGGCGCCGAATCTTGCAATCCCAACCATGCCCGGCCAACGCCTTGACTCGATTGATACCCTGCGCGGAATTGCCATCGTCTGGATGACGATCTTCCACTTTTCCTTTGACCTGAACCAATTCGGCTGGTGGAAACAGAACTTCTATGCTGATCCATTCTGGACCTGGCAGCGCACCGCCATCGTCAGCCTTTTTCTGTTTTGTGCAGGCCTCGGACAGGCCGTGGCGGACCAACAAAGGCAAAGCTGGCGCCGCTTCTGGAAGCGCTGGGCCCAAATTGCGGCCAGCGCGCTGCTGCTGACAGCCGGCTCGTACTGGATGTTTCCCAAGAGCTTTATCTATTTCGGCGTGTTGCATGGCCTCGCGGTGATGCTTGTCATCGTGCGCCTCACCTCGGGCTGGGGGCGCTGGTTGTGGCTTGCTGGCGGATTAGCAATTGCTATGAAATCAATAGCTTCTTACGCCCATACACATTGGGTGGAGGTCGATTTTCTTAATGATCGAGCATTCAATTGGCTGGGCTTGATCAGTCACAAACCGATTACCGAAGACTATGTTCCCCTGATCCCCTGGCTGGGTGTCATTTGGTGGGGAATGGCGACCGGGCAATGGCTCCTGAATAATCGGTTGCACTGGGTCCGCAGCGCCATCCCGGTTGCAGCCAAGCCCTTGGCTTGGCTGGGGCGCTGGAGTTTGAGCTGGTATATGCTGCACCAGCCGGTGATGATTGGATTGTTGACGGTGGTGACGGCCATCAAATCCACTTCCAGCTAGTTGTTGCGGCTGGACCGGGAACTCGGTGGCGCCCGGCCAGAGGCCAGCAGAAAAATGGCATCAACAGCGCCCCTGGATACCAGGGTCAGTCTTCAGGATTTGTTAAGCGTGGCAGCCTCGGTTCTGCGCGAAGCAAACGCTTGCTGAAGCACAGGGGGCGTCCTGCAACGCTCCATTCCTGACCCTCCTAGGCTGGTCCTGTGGAATAATTTCCCCGCTAATGCCTAGGCCCAAACGACCAAAGCCGCGCGCAGAAGCCAGCGCCGTCAGCAAAGGAAGTCCGTAGTCAAGATCGGCAGCCGCATCACTGACTGTGGGCGTGCGCCGAGCGATCCACCGATGGTTTAACCCGGAGCAGGCGAAAAAAAACGGCCCGCGGGCCGCTTTTTT
>JBKJZS010000022.1:0-1568 GCA_046714915.1 Polaromonas sp.
GGGAAGTCGGTGGTGTCGGGTGCCAATTACTTGGCGCCGGCTGCAAAGAAGGCCTCGAAGGCACCGCGTAAAGCGTAAGGCGCGGTAAACATCCAAAACTACGCCTAAGGAGTATAATTCCGCCATGCTGACCGTCATCGAAACGCCGCTGTTCAGCAAGCTCTGGCCTGCCTATTGGACCGAGGACGAGCGTGGCGCCTTTGCCGCATTCATGGCCGAGCATCCTGATGAAGGCGATGTGGTGCCCGGTTCTGGCGGTGTGCGCAAGGTGCGCTGGAACCGTGCTGGAACTGGCAAATCGGGCGGTGTGCGGGTGGTTTACTTTGTTCGCAACGAATTGGGTGAGCTGGTGTTGTTGTTTATGTATGCCAAGAGCAAGCTCGATACGCTCAAGGCCAGCACTTTGAAGGAGATGCGTGATGCCGTTAAATAAGTCATTAAAGACCACATCGAAAAAACCGATGACCGATGAGCAACTCGCTGCCTGGGAAGCCGGCCGCGATCTTGAGGCTGAGCTTGTGGAGTCGGTGCGCCAAATGAAGCGTGGCGAGGGCACGGTGGTGCATTCGCCGGTCATCGCGGCGCGGCAAAATTCCGGTTTGTCGCAGGCGCAGTTTGCGCAATTGCTGGGGGTGTCTGTACGCACCTTGCAGGGCTGGGAACAGGGGCGCAAGCAGCCATCCGGTGCTGCACGCACACTGATCACACTGGCGCAGCGCAATCCAAAAGCCTTGCGCGATTTGGCGGGCACCTGAGCCAGTGCGTCCAGGTGGCAACCGAACTTGAGCAAGTCCCCCTGTCCGCCCCCCAGCACTGGCACTATTGCCCGCGCCAGTGCGGGCTGATTCATCTGGAGCAGGTTTTTGACGAGAACGTCCACACGCTGCGCGGTCAGGCGGTGCACGCCAAGGTAGATCAGCCTGGTGTGGAAACCGCCAAGGGTCTGCGTGTGGAGCGGTCCTTGCCTTTGTGGCATGACGCTTTGGGCTTGGTGGGCAAGGCCGATGTGGTCGAGTTCTGGCCGGGTGGCGTTCCGTACCCCGTGGAATACAAACATGGCAGCCGCCACAAGGCGGCCGACATTGCCGCTTGTGACGACATTCAGCTTGCCGCGCAAGCGATGTGCCTGGAGGCAATGACGGGGAAGACTGTCAATGAGGGGGCGATCTTCTACGCATCTTCCAAGCGGCGGCGTGTGGTGCCCATCACCGCGCAACTGCGCGCAGAGGTAGCGCAAACCGCGCAAGCCATTCGCCAGATGTTTGCCACGGCCAAGCTGCCACCGCCGTTGGCTGTTGACCAGGCAGCTAAAAGGTGCAAAGCGTGTTCGCTGCTGGAACGGTGTCAGCCTGAAGCCGCACGAACAAACTTTGATGCCGCCCGCGCGGCCCTGTTTGACCCTGATGCATAGCCCTTTTGTTGGATAGCCATGCAACTGCTCAACACCCTCTACATCACCACGCCAGAAACCTATCTTCGGCTAGACAACGACACCTTGCGCGTGGAGGTGGAGCGTGAGACCCGATTGCGTGTGCCGCTGCACCATTTAACCGCGGTGGTGTGCTTCG
>JBKJZS010000023.1:0-2471 GCA_046714915.1 Polaromonas sp.
CAACCTGTCTCCAGCTTGGCCTGAATGAGCGCTCGCTCCTCGATGCTTAAATGTTCGTAGTTCTTTCCCATGCAACACTCCTTGTTTGGTGACAGTGTTGCACTTGGATTTTGAGGCCGGGCCTTGATTTCAAACCATATCGGCCTCCATCCCTTATGGACTGGGAGGATATAGCTATTAAATAAATAGCAAAATGAATCCACCCCGGGCCTGTTGCAGACTGGCGCGGTAGTTTTCTCACGCGTAGTTGCTGACCGGCACGCAGCTGCAGAACAGGTTGCGGTCGCCGTAGACATTGTCGATGCGGCCCACCGGCGGCCAGTACTTGGCTTGTTTGAGCGTGGTCAGCGGGAAGGCGCCGGTTTCGCGCGAATAGGGCCGATCCCATTCAGCACCCAGAAGGCTGGCGGCGGTGTGCGGTGCGTGTCTCAAAGGGTTGTTGTCCTGCGGCCAGGTCCCCTTTTCCACGAGGCCGATCTCTGCGCGAATGGCGATCATCGCGGCTATGAAGCGGTCCAGCTCGGCCAGCGTTTCACTCTCGGTCGGTTCGACCATCAGCGTGCCGGGTACCGGAAAGCTCAAGGTCGGCGCATGAAAACCATAGTCCATCAGGCGCTTGGCCACGTCTTCGGCGCTGACACCGCTGCTATCTTTCAGCGGGCGCAAGTCCAGAATGCATTCGTGCGCCACATGGCCGTTTTCACTCGCGTAAAGCGTCGGGTAATGGTCTTTCAGGCGGGCGCTGATGTAGTTGGCGCTCAGAATGGCGATCTCGGTCGCTTGCTGCAGGCCTTCGGGTCCCATCATGCGGCAATACATCCAGCTGATCGGCAGCACGGATGCATTGCCCAATGGGGCCGCAGAGATGGCGCCGACGCCGTTGACCGGAATACCTGCGGTGGCATGGCCGGGCAGGTAAGGCACGAGGTCGGCCACCACGCAGACTGGGCCCACGCCGGGCCCGCCGCCGCCGTGTGGAATGCAGAAGGTCTTGTGCAGGTTCAGGTGGCTGACATCGCCGCCGAATTCGCCTGGTGCGGCCACCCCGACCAGTGCATTCATGTTGGCGCCATCCACATAAACCCGTCCACCGTGTGAGTGCACCAGCTGGCACAGCTCTTTTACCCGCGTTTCAAACACACCATGGGTGCTGGGGTAAGTGATCATCATGCAGGCCAGATTGGCGCTGTGCTGCTCGCACTTGGCCTTCAGGTCCGCCATGTCCACATTGCCCTGCGCGTCGCAGGCCGTGACCACCACCGTCATGCCGGCCATGTGCGCGCTGGCCGGGTTGGTGCCATGGGCCGACGAAGGGATCAGGCAGATATTGCGGTGGCCCTGGCCATTGGCGTCGTGGAAGGCCTTGATAACCAGCAGGCCGGCGTATTCGCCCTGTGAGCCGGCATTGGGCTGCAGGCTGATACCGTCGTAGCCCGTCGCCTCGCAAAGCCATTCGCGCAGCTGGCGGTCAAGCTGTGCATACCCTTCGAGCTGGTCTGCCGGGGCGAAGGGGTGGATGTTGACGAACTCCGGCCAGGTGACGGGAATCATCTCGCTGGTTGCGTTGAGTTTCATGGTGCAGCTACCCAGCGGAATCATGCTGCGGTCCAGCGCCAGGTCTTTATCGCTGAGCGCACGTATGTAGCGCAGCATGCCGGTCTCAGAGTGGTGCGTGTTGAACACCGGATGGGTCAGGAAAGCGCTGGTGCGGCGCAGTTCTTCGGGGATCAGGGGTTCTATGCCTTTTTCAAAGTCGCGCAGCCGGGGCATGGCCTGGCCGGGTTTGACAAAAAACGACCAGAGCATCTCGATGTCTTCCCGTGTCGTAGTTTCATCGAGCGACACGCCCAGATGATTTTTCAAGCGATATCTGAGGTTAGCCACTGACTGACGGGCGCGAGCAGCTATTGAATTAGTAGCGTCTCCGGTCTTCACGGTGACCGAGTCAAAAGCGTTGGCATTGGCGATTTCATAACCCATCTGCTGCATGCCGCGCGCAAAAATCGCGGTGTAGGCGGCCACGCGCCCGGCAATGCGCTTCAAACCTTGTGGGCCGTGGTAGACCGCGTACATGCTGGCCAGCACCGCCGGCAGCACCTGCGCAGTGCAGATGTTGGAGGTGGCTTTTTCGCGGCGAATATGCTGCTCGCGGGTTTGCAGCGCCAGGCGGTAAGTTGGGTTGCCATGCACATCGATGCTGACCCCCACCAGGCGGCCCGGCAGCGAGCGCTTGTACTCGTCGCGGCAGGCGATGTAGGCGGCGTGCGGCCCACCATTGCCCATGGCCACGCCGAAACGCTGGGTGTTGCCCAGCACAATGTCAGCGTCCCACTCGCCCGGTGGCGCCAGCAGCGTCAGCGCCAGCAAGTCGGCAGCCACACACAGAGCCGCGCCAGACGCATGGGCATGGCCGGCCAGCGGCCGCAGATCATGGATCATGCCGGTGGTGGCGGGGTATTGCGCCAGCACGC
>JBKJZS010000024.1:0-5968 GCA_046714915.1 Polaromonas sp.
GGCTACGGTGGTGGCTATGGCGGTGGCTATGGCATGGATCCAGCAGTGAGTGCGCATGCCCTCAACACAACTCGAGCAGCTCTAGTAGGCCCATTCCAGAGCACAACAATCCCCTTCACCCTGCCAACCCCTCTGGACAAGTCCGAACGACTGGCCGAATGGGCTGCAGGACCTCGCATGGCGGTTTGCGAACTGGAGCTGCTCGCTGGTCTGCATTTCAACGTAAACCAAAACAAAACTTCGATGACGCTCGGTTTTGTGGACTTGGACAAGAAGCCTCTCAAAGACCTGGCGCTGGCGCGGTTGGTTCGGCCGACCGAGAAAATCTTCAAGCAACAACTTGACCTCGTGTCCAACTATTCCGAGCTTCGTGACGATCGAGGCGCCGAGATTTTGGCGCAGATCAATGGCGGCGGAGCATTCTGGTCGTCCATCATCGGCTTGACGGCGCACCGCCACAAATACACCCACGAACTGCTGGACCTGGCCATGTCACTGGCAACTCATGTTCATATGCGTTTCAAGCATGCTTTTGCCTGCCCGCGCCCGGTGGAGGTGTCGCCGCAAATCCAACCGATGATCCCGACGCCCGGCCATTCAAGCTGGCCCAGCGGGCACGCAACAGAAGCCTACCTCACCTGCGCACTGCTCCAATCGTTATTGCCACACGGCTCCAAATATCGGGAACAACTGGAGCGGCTGGCGGCGCGCATCGCGGTCAACCGCACCGTTGCAGGTCTGCATTACCCGGTCGACAGTGCGGTTGGGCGCCTTCTCGGCACCGCGCTGAGCGACTTCATGGTGGCCCGCTGCACGGGGGCCAAGCTGCACGAACGCGGATTCGATGGCCGCAAGTTCCATGGCGCCCAAGGCACTGTGATCGATTTCGACCCACGGGTTTCGATGGCCGACAACCAAAGTGGCTACTACGAGTTGTTCTCTGGTTCGACTACTGTGGCTGCCTCGCCGCTGCTTCACTTTATGTGGACCAAAGCCTCCGCCGATTGGAAAACGACCAATTAGGCCGATCATGTATTGGACTCCATTACCAAAAGGCAGCTTCACAGGGATTGACTGGGCCAAGCCGGGGGCGACATCCGGTTTTGACCCCTATCTCATCTGGGCAGAGGCAGACAACTTCGCTGGCTATGGCCTTGACAAACCGCCCAAGTGGCTGCCGCTGCTGATAGCGCTTGTGCCAGGCGTCAGCGTAGCGCAACTGAAAGCCGCCTCGTCGCCCAAGTGGCTCTATGTGCCACCTGTGTACACCTCGCCTGCCGCTCCCACGGGGCTGCGCTATTGCACGGCACGGGTCCGGCCGGCTTTCTTCAAACACATCCGCGCGGGTGGCAGCTTGCACGCTCTGGTGCAAAGGTTTGAGCTTGGGTTACCCGCAGGCCATCACGCGGATGACCCGAATGCGCCAGTTGTGCCCAAACCCTCAGCGCCGCATGCGTTGCTTCAGGGGAAGGTAGTGGGCTTGATTGACGGCGGTCTTGCTTTTGCCAACGCCAATTTCCTGCGCAACGGCAAGGCGCGGACCCGATATTTCTGGCGCCAGGACAAGCAAGGCGCGGGGCCAGCGCCGGCCGACCTGGGCTACGGCCACGAGTTGACGGCGACGGAGATCAATCAGGCCATGAAACAGAACAGCTACGGCGGTCTGGTCGATGAGACTGCGGTGTACGACCAATTCAAGATGGGGATGGCGCTGAACAAGCGCGTGAACCATGGCACCCACGTACTGGACATTGCTTGTGGCCCGCGGACGGTGCTGGCCCGGATCGCCGGCGTGCCACCCTCTCCCGATGCACCACCCAGCTGGGCGATGGCTGATGACGACGCGAGCCGCTGCGACATTGTGGCGGTGCAACTGGACTGGGACACGGTGGTCGATACCTCGGGCGGATCGATGAACGTCCATATCATGGACGGCCTGATGTACATCCTTTCGCGGTGCGCATCCGCCACCAAGATCGCTGTCAACCTGAGCTGGGGCACGCTCGCCGGGCCGCACGACGGCAGCTCGGTGCTCGAAGCGGCGATGGATCAACTCATCGCGCTAAAGGTTGGACACCTTCAGATCGTCCTGCCCGTCAGCAACAACTATCAAAGCCGTACGCATGCCAATGCAACGCTATCAAAAGGAGAGCTTGTCACCCTTAATTGGCGCGGACATCCGGGCGATTTAACCCAGAATTTTCTGGAGATCTGGGTTCCCCCGGATGCGCAAGGCATTGAAGTGCAATTGACTCCGCCGGGTCAGGCCAGCCTGCCCCCTTTGGCCTGGGGCCAGTCAGGGACCTGGAACACGAGCAACGGCAAACCCCTGTGCGCGCTGATTTATCCCAAATCCGTGGCCACCGGCGCCAACGGAACCTGTGCGCTCATCGCAGTTGCGCCCACGTTCGGTTTCGGGAAGTTGATCGCCACCGCGCCCAGCGGAGTGTGGGAAGTCAAGATCACCAACACCCAGGCAGGCAAAGTCACGGTGGATGCCTATGTGGAGCGCGATGACCAGATCATTGGCGTTCAAACAGGCGCGCGTCAGTCCCACTTTGAAGACCAGTGGTATGACACCAGCGGCAATCCCGGCTCATTTGTTGATCACCCAAGCAATCCATCGCCCATCCGCCGAAGTGGCAGCTTCAACAGCATTGCGACCGGCGCCAAAACGATGTCTGTGGGTGGCGTTCGTGTGGCCGGACCGATGTGGGCGAAATATTCCCCACGCAAGCCGGACCCGGACGCCAGTCGACCCCAACGTCCTAACGTGGTGAAGATGCCCGATTTCCACGCGTATAGCGACGAGAATCCCGTGCTGCTTGGACTCAAGGCTGCCGGTACGCGAAGCGGTGGCGTGGCGCGCCTGGTTGGCACCAGTGACGCTGCGCCTCAGGTGGCCCGAAAGATAATTAACGCGCTATAGGGCCACCGGCCCGCCTACCAGCGGCTGGGCAACTTCTTGAGCAAAGTGATGCGGCGTATGCCCAACTCGATGTAGCCGCCTTTTTCAAGGTCCTTGAGCAGGCGGCTGACCATTTCGCGTGAAGCGCCGACGCGGTTGGCAATATCCTGGTGCGTGATGGATTCCAGTACGGCGCTGCCACCCGCGCCGTCGGTCATGTCATCGCGGCGCTCTTCCAGCAGAGCGACCAGTCGTCCGTACACATCGAGCAGCGCCATCTTTCGCGCTGTTTCCGTCGCGGCACGGGCCCGGCGTATCACCCGGACCACGAGCTGGATGGCAAACGCAGGTTCCTCGATCAAGTGCTCGCTAATGTCCGTGCGGCTCAGCACCGCGCAGGTACACGGCTCCAGCGTCATCACAGAGGCGGAGCGGGGCCCGCCGTCCAGCGACATTTCACCAAAATAATCGCCCGCATGCACGGTCCCGTAAGTGATTTCCCGTCCACTTTCATCCATGGCGAAGACTTTGACGCGCCCCCTGAGCAAGACAAACAAACTGTCTCCGGCCTCGCCTTCATTGATCAACACCGCATTTTTGCGGTAGGTGCGCTGTACACCGCGCCGCGCCAGCGAACGGAGCTCTGCAACCAGCGGTGTGTACAGGTCGTCGTTGGAAGGAACTGACGTGCTCATGATGAGCCGTAATCTAGCACGCGCCGTGCCACCCGTGTGGCCGGCTTGGCCAGCCACGCCCCTTCTAGTGAACTTGACCCCGATGCAGGGGGGCCACCGGTGGCAATATTGCGACGCGGTTCACCAGTTCACGCATCCCGCTGGAGCCGGTTTTCGCACACAGGCTGCGCACATGGCTGCGCACGGTGGAAACAGCCACCTTCATCTGAACGGCTATTTCCGGCGTGCTCAAGCCCCGGCACAAAATGGCCAGCACCTGCTCTTCGGTCTGCGTCAGTCCGTGACTGCGCGCAAAAAACCCGAACATGCCTGATTCGCACACCTCGGCACGCGAAAAATACAGTGCGATCCGGGTCTCCCTGACACCGGCGCCCGGCTTAAGCGGAACCACCGCCAGCACCAGGCTCAGGCCACCGCCCGACACATTGATCAGACTGCGCTTGCCGGCCGCCGCTTTGACCAAAGTCTCCTGTAGCGTTTTGCCGTCTGTCGGGGTGAGCGCATGAATTTCGTCCCCGACCTTGATGAGCACTCGGTGTCGGCTCAGTTCGGTGCGGGCGGCCTCGTTGGCATGAATGATCTGACCCCGCCGACCCACCACCAGCACGCCATGGGCCAGCGCGTCGATCAAAAGAGACAACACCTCCGGACCCGCGTCCATTTCGCCTGGATGGGCCAGCGGCGGGGTCGGGTCTATAAAGCTAAAGGGGGCATTCGACAGGGTGTTCATATTCAGGAGCCTTGTAACCGTTACAGCTTGGTAAGAGTACGAAGCCTGAACCGATTTGGGTAGTGAATAAGCCGGCCCCATGCTGTGAACGAATTCACGCGGATGATCCCCCTGCCACCCGGGTATAGGGCAGTGCAGCCTCACCTTTGATCATCGCCAGTGTGGCAGCCATGACCTCCGGCACAAATGCCAGCTGCACATGGGCTGCGCCGCGCACCAGCCGATTGTCTGCGCCGGGGAGTGTGGCGGTAGAGCTGGGAAACACGATGTTGTCGGAGTTGGAGTACCAGCAGGTAAAAAAAGCGGGGCCGTGGCAGGGGGGACCCGAATCCAGCTGCCGGAGCCATGGGCCAGAGAGTTGCATCTGGCGCCCATTGGTGATGTGGCTGAAGCGGGCCAGCCAGGTCCCGCGGTGCGGCGTTCCCACAGTGACGACATGGTAGACGCGCGCATCGGCCTTCATGGCTTTTAGCCAGGCCCGAACCGCCAGACCGCCCATGCTGTGACACACCAGCAGTGGCGGGAGGCCGGTAACTTCCGTCACCCGTTGCACAGCGTCGTCGATCAGCGGCGCGTAGTCGTCAATTGAAGCAAAGGGAGGCTCCAGGTTGAGGGCCACATAGGCATGCCCCGTGCCTTGAAGCCGCTGTAACCAGGGTGCCCAGAAGCCGCGGTTGCAGAAAAATCCGTGCACAAACACAACACCGCGCTGGCCTTGCACCACAGACAGCGGCGACAGCTGGTCGGGAAACGCCTGGGAGCGAAAGGGTTGGCGCCAGCAAAAAACCCGGGGTGCCGCCAGAGTTTCACCCCACCAGGCCCCTGCGAGCTCCTTCCACGTTGGCTGAGGCACGGGATCGCCCCGGTTGACGAATCGCAAGGCCACAAACTCAAGGGCAAGAGCGCCGGAATACCCCAGGACCAACACCACAAAGCCCGCGACCGCCAGTGCCACTGAGGTGTTCCAGAAAAATACCAGCCAGACACCCGCCACTGCAAGCAGCGAGACGGTGATGAGTTGCTGAAGAAGCGCCAGCATGGAGTGATCCCGGGTCAGTGCTGGACGTTCGAGCGCAGCAAAACCGCCGGCGAGTTAATCGCGCCACCCGCCAGCACATAGTGGAGTGCTATTATTTTAGTAGCTGTGTGCGCATGACCCACCTGGGCAAGAGCCCCATTTGGCATAACAGCGCGGCAATAAAGTGCTGTGACTTTGCCATTGGCCAGCGCAAACTTTTCCACACGCATTTCAGTCAGCAGCTGCGCACCTTGGTTCAGCGCCGCGGGGATGGTGGTGACCAGCATCGACTGCCTGGCATTGGTCGGGCAACCGAGCCCGCAGGATCCGAGGTTCCAGCAACCCTTGACGTTGCGCGAAATTGTCGCCGCGGGAATGCCCAGCTGGGCTGCACCGCGGCGCAACAAGTCGTTGTTTTCATTCGGCGGTACCAGCCAGGGCAGGATATTCAGGCGTTGTTCGGCTTGCGCGAAATAGGGAGCGAGCGCTTCGGCGTTGTAATCCCGCAAGCCGAATTGATCCTGCCAGAATTGCAGCGTTGCCCCGGGCGTTCGAAAAGAGCTGGTCCAGTTGACGGTGGTGGAACCACCCACGCAGCGGCCCTGCAGGATGTTGAT
>JBKJZS010000025.1:0-3963 GCA_046714915.1 Polaromonas sp.
GCGATACCCTCAAGCGCATCGGCTACGACAACACCGACTACGGCATTGACTACAAAGGCTGCGCCGTCATGGTCTGCTACGGCAAGCAGTCCAATGACATCGCCCAGGGCGTGGACCATGCGTCCGACGACCACCTGAACACCGGCGCCGGCGACCAGGGCCTGATGTTCGGCTACGCCTGCGACGAAACGCCCGAGCTGATGCCCGCGCCGATTTATTACGCGCACCGCCTGGTCGAGCGCCAGGCGCAGTTGCGCAAGGACGGTCGCCTGCCTTTCCTGCGCCCCGATGCCAAAAGCCAGGTGACCATGCGTTATGTCGACGGAAAACCGCACAGCATAGACACCGTGGTGCTGTCGACCCAGCACAGCCCCGACCAGAGCGAAAACCAGCACAAGATGAAAGCCTCGTTCATCGAAGCCATCATTGAAGAGATTATCAAGCCGGTGCTGCCCAGGGAGTGGCTCAAGGACACCAAGTACCTGATCAACCCGACCGGACGTTTTGTCATTGGCGGGCCGCAGGGCGATTGCGGGCTGACCGGCCGCAAGATCATTGTGGACACCTATGGCGGCGCCTGCCCGCACGGCGGCGGCGCTTTCAGCGGCAAAGACCCGAGCAAGGTGGACCGTTCAGCCGCCTACGCCGCCCGTTATGTGGCGAAAAACATCGTCGCTGCCGGGCTGGCCAGGCAATGCCAGATCCAGGTGGCTTACGCCATTGGTGTGGCACACCCCATGAACGTGACCGTCTACACCGAAGGCACCGGCGTGATGTCCGACGCGAAACTCTCGGCCCTGGTCAACGAACACTTTGACCTGCGCCCCAAAGGCATCATCCAGATGTTGGACCTGCTGCGACCGATCTACGAAAAAACCGCCGCCTATGGCCACTTCGGCCGCGACGAACCGGAATTCACCTGGGAAAGAACGGACAAGATAGCGGCCCTCAGGGCTGCGGCTGGCCGGTAAGCCGAACCAGAAAGCCGAGAACAAGACGATAAAAAGCCAGCCAAAAGGGCTGGCTTTTTCTTGGGCGCCTGTTGCTCAGATTTCAACGGACAAAGGGCGAGGGCTCCCTATGTTTGCCAGTGCCCGGCACATCGGCCGGTTTGGCAGCCGGATCAGGCTTGGGCTGCGTCTTGTTTGTGCCTTCCTCACCAAAAGTCTTGTTCTGACTCACATCTTTTTTAACTTCACTTTCGTTGGCATCCCGCTGGTTGCCCTGACCTACGCTGACGTCATTCATGATGTTTCCCCTGTCAAGTAGCCGGAAGCCTTCAGCCAGTTCAGCTTGAAAAGCCAGGAGGGGCGAGGTGCGCCGGCCGTGGCTCGGGGCTTTTGGAATCGCGCTTTGCCGTGACCAGAAACGGCCAGACCGGACGTCCGAAATGGCTCCGACTGACCGCTGCGAAACCTTTGTCCTTGCCAGCCCCTGTGCCGCCCGACCGATGTCCGGATTGACCGGCCGCCAAGCCGGCACTGAAGTGATTCATGTTTTTTCCTTGCGATGGGGCCGCTTGCAGCCGTAAAGAGCTTGCCATGAGTGACTTTAGGCGAGCGAATAGGGGCAATCTGTCGGATTCAGATGAAAGTTGCGTAGGACAACCGAGCTTCGGACCCTGGAAACATCCCACAACCGTTGGTCGGGTCGAGGCCTGTTATCCCTTTTAAGGCTTGTTTTAAGGCCGCTGACTTGAAACCGCCATCAAACAGCCTTATGATTAGCACTCGATGGTATTGAGTGCTAACAACAAGTGCTTCAAACCAGTCATTTCACAGGCACCCGCCCGCGCGGGTGCTTTTTGATTCCAAAACCATTGTTTCAAAACCAGGAGCTCCCATGAAACTTCGTCCCCTGCACGATCGCGTGATCGTCAAACGCGTTGAAAACGAAACCAAAACCGCCTCCGGCATCGTCATTCCGGACAGTGCCGCCGAAAAGCCTGATCAGGGCGAAGTGCTGGCCGTCGGTCCGGGCAAAAAGAACGACAAGGGCGAAGTCAGCCCGATGGCCGTCAAAGTTGGCGACCGTGTTCTGTTCGGCAAATACAGCGGCCAGACCGTCAAGGTCGATGGCGACGAACTGCTGGTCATGAAAGAAGACGACCTCTTCGCTGTTGTAGAGAAATAAAGCTACTGCGCGGCCGCCATGCATCGTTGCTCCGTGCTCGCAATCCTCACGTACTTGAGTACGTTGCGGTTGCTGCGCGCGGTGCGCCTGGCCTGGCAGCCGCTCGCTACGCCTTCTTTCCCTACCACCTGTTTTTCAGTTTCAAATTCATTCGTTAAATATTCTTAGGAGCCAAACATGGCAGCAAAAGACGTAATTTTCGGCGGCGAAGCCCGCGCGCGCATGGTCGAGGGTGTGAACATCCTGGCCAACGCAGTCAAAGTCACCCTGGGCCCCAAAGGCCGCAATGTGGTGCTCGAGCGCTCTTTCGGCGCCCCCACCGTGACCAAGGACGGTGTGTCTGTCGCCAAGGAAATCGAACTCAAGGACAAGCTCCAGAACATGGGCGCGCAGATGGTCAAGGAAGTCGCTTCCAAGACCTCTGACATCGCTGGGGACGGCACCACGACCGCTACCGTGTTGGCACAAGCCATTGTTCGCGAAGGCATGAAATATGTCGCCGCCGGCATGAACCCGATGGACTTGAAGCGCGGCATTGACAAGGCGGTGACGGCCCTGGTCGAAGAGCTGAAGAAAGCGTCCAAAGCCACCACAACTTCCAAGGAAATCGCCCAGGTCGGCTCGATCTCTGCCAATTCCGACGAGGCCATCGGCAAGATCATTGCTGACGCCATGGATAAAGTCGGCAAGGAAGGCGTGATCACCGTTGAAGACGGCAAGTCGCTGGAGTCCGAACTCGACGTCGTCGAAGGCATGCAGTTTGACCGCGGCTACCTGTCGCCTTACTTCATCAACAGCCCCGAGAAGCAGTCCGCGATTCTGGAAAACCCATTTGTACTGCTTTACGACAAGAAAATCAGCAACATCCGTGACCTGCTGCCCACGCTGGAACAAGTCGCCAAGGCTGGCCGTCCGCTGCTGATCATCTCTGAAGATGTCGAAGGCGAAGCCCTGGCCACGCTGGTGGTCAACACCCTGCGCGGCATTCTGAAAGTGGTGGCTGTCAAGGCCCCAGGCTTCGGTGATCGCCGCAAAGCCATGCTGGAAGACATCGCCTGCCTGACCGGCGGCAAGGTCATTGCTGAAGAAGTCGGCATGACGCTCGAAAAAGTGACGCTGGCTGACCTCGGCACCGCCAAGCGCATCGAAGTGGGCAAGGAAAACACCATCATCATCGACGGTGCTGGCGCTGCTGCTGACATTGAAGCCCGCGTCAAGCAGGTTCGTGTCCAGATCGAAGAGGCGACCTCTGACTATGACCGCGAAAAACTGCAAGAGCGTGTCGCCAAGTTGGCCGGCGGTGTGGCCGTGATCAAGGTCGGCGCCGCGACTGAAGTCGAAATGAAAGAGAAAAAAGCCCGCGTGGAAGACGCCCTGCATGCCACCCGCGCTGCCGTTGAAGAAGGCATTGTGGCCGGTGGTGGCGTGGCCTTTCTGCGTGCCAAGCAGGCGGTTGGCGTCATCAAGGGCGACAACGCTGACCAGGACGCCGGCATCAAGCTGATCATGCGTGCCATCGAAGAACCGATGCGCATCATCGTCGCCAACGCGGGCGAAGAGCCAAGCGTTGTGGTCAACGCCGTGCTGGCCGGTAAAGGCAACTACGGCTACAACGCAGCCAACAGCACCTATGGCGACATGATCGAAATGGGTATTCTGGACCCTACCAAAGTGACCCGCACTGCGCTGCAAAACGCAGCGTCGGTAGCCTCTTTGATGCTGACGACCGAAGCCATGGTGGCCGAGGCTCCGAAAGACGAGTGCGGTGCCGGCGGCGCGATGGGTGGCGGCGGTGGCATGGGCTGGATGGGCGGCATGGGCGGCATGTAC
>JBKJZS010000026.1:0-1530 GCA_046714915.1 Polaromonas sp.
GGCGCCGGCACCGGTACGTTTGCGCTGGAGACCGCCAGCGGTGTGTATGGCGAGCTGCAGGCGGGGTCTTACCTGTTCATGGACCGCGACTACGCCAGCAATGAGCGCGATCCGGCGCAGCCGCAGTTTGAGCAAGCGCTGTTTGTCAAAAGCCAGGTGATGAGTGTCTGCGCCAGCCACGCGGTGGTGGACGCCGGCCACAAAAGCCATGCGATCGATTCCGGCCTGCCGGCCGTGCACGGGCTGGAGCTCGACTACGCCAACGGCGGCGACGAACACGGCATCCTGCGCGGCGCGGTGTTGCCGGCGCTGGGCGAGACGGTGTGGCTGATCCCCGGCCACTGCGACCCCACCGTCAACCTGCACGACCACCTGCTGGGCGTGCGCGGCGGCCTGCAACACGGCACGGTCGAGCAAATCATTGTGGTGGATGGCAGGGGCGCGCTGACCTGATTGCATCGAAAATGGCCGGATGAGCCCAAGCCAGAAAAGGGGTCAGGCATTTCGATTCTTGCCTGGCACCCGTCGATAGATGACGTGATACACCAACCCCACCAGCACACTGCCGCCGATGATGTTGCCCAGTATTACCGCCACGAGGTTGCTGAAGAAACCAACCCAAGTAACGGTATTGGCGGTCACCCCGATGTTCTCGAAGGTCTGCAGCAGCATGGCAAGCGGGAAAAAATACATGTTGGCGACGCTATGTTCGAAGCCGGCCGCAACGAACGCAGATATGGGAAAGACAATTGCCACGGCCTTGTCGATAACGCTTCGTCCGGCAAGCGCCATCCATACTGCCATGCAGACCAGGACATTACAGAGGATGCCTTTGAAGAAGGCCGTCCAGAACGGCATGGCGACCTTGGCTTCGGCAATCCTGAGATATTCCTGGGCAATTGCACCGTTGTTCATCTCAGGATGGCGAGAAAGAAAAACCAATAGCGCTAATCCGGCTGCGCCGATGAAATTGCCGCCGCAAACAATCGCCCAGTTCCGCAACAGCTCGAGAGTGGAAATCTTCCCGTCGGCCCAAGCCATCGCCAACAGATTATTCCCAGTGAATAACTCCGCGCCAGCGACGACCACGAGAATCAACCCCAAAGCAAAGGCCACGCCGCCGAGTACCTGACTGGCGGCAAAGCCCAAGGAAGGGTCGGATTTGACAAGCACAAAGTAGAGCGCACCGAAGCCGATAAAGGCTCCGGCCAATACACTTAGCATGAGCATGGAAAGTAGCGGCATCCGTGCCTTTGCCACGCCGATTGTTTCGACCCGCGCAGCGATTTCCTTGGGGGAGAAGGCATCAAAACCGAAGATTTCAGACATGGCGTACTCTGTCGTAACGAAGCGACCTATCATATGCCGGAGGGGGAACGCGACGCAGCCGCGGCCACAGGGGAACCCTCGTCAACGTTATTGCGCAGCCACACCAGTGGTGAACCGCAGACCCTAGAGCGCAGGCAGCCCCGCGACGAAAATTTGAACTGTCGGTAACCAACCCACGCATATCAGCATGAGCAACCGTCG
>JBKJZS010000027.1:0-2695 GCA_046714915.1 Polaromonas sp.
AAAGCAAAAATCGACGGCCACGCCCAGAAAAGTCCCAAAAAACCGATGCCCGCGAGCGCAACCACCCATGGGGAAAGCCTGAAACCCACTCGCTTGTTTTTGGCAAACCACCAGGCCGACAACAGCAAGAAGCTCACCACGCCGGTACGCGACTCGCTTGCCGCCAGGGCCGTGCACAACACCAAAAAGATCAATACCGACGGCAGGGCCTTGAGCTTGCGCGATTCATACAGAAACAAAAGGCTAACCATCCCCAACAGCAACAAAGTCGCCAGATGATTGGGTTGCCCCAAATTCGCTCCGGGGCGGCGAAGTCCAGGCATCCGGTTGATCCAGGGGGAATGCTCCCAGAGTTCAAACAACTGGGCAAATGCCACCACCGCCGAGACAAAAGCCCCCAGGGTCAAGGTAAAAGCCAGCAGCGTCAGCGCCGGGGTTTTATTACTTTGATCGCATCCATCTGATCCGGGGGCTGTGGCTTGCCGGTTGGATGCAGCGCCCAGCGTTAAGGATAGGACACATAAAGCCATATAAAACGCAAACACCAGAGCATCGCCCCAAAAGGTCATGAGCCCCGTCGCACCCTGAACAAAAGCTAACAAGGCCAGCACCAAGAAAGGCAAGGTCAGATAAGGCAGACTGACTGTGCGTAATAGGCCACTTCGGGTAAATCGAATTAGCGCGGCCCAAGCCGAGAAAAAAACCACAAAAAATGCCAGCGCTTCAGAATGCCAACTCACCCAGGGAAGAAAATGCAAGGGCATCAACCAACTGAGTAGCAAAAGAGTTGCAGACAAATATTTCAAAATATCCACAAAAGAAAAACGCCCCTTCGGGGCGTTTTTTAGAACCTGCATTAATTGTTGGTGCAAGTTAACTTCTAAGTACCTGGTCGGCTAAATTAGTTAGACGCGAAGGCACCCATTCCGGCGGCGACAGTGGCGGCAGTCGCGTCGCGGCACGAACCGGGCAGAAATTTCGGATTCACCGTGCCCGGACCGCACAGCCACGCGGTAATGGTATTCGTGGCAGCCACCGGCACGGGCGTCAGGTAAACCGTACCGTTTGCATCAGCAGCAATAGCTTGAGCAGTTACCCGAATAGCGCCAAATTCATTGGTCTCAATCAGGCCAACATACTTGGAAGTGGATGTCGAAGACTCACAACCCCATTTACCGCCCAGAGGCAGCGAAGCGGCATTGGTAGACTGGTACGTTTCTGTCACGCTGGTACGGCAAGAAGAAGCCGCCAGAATCACTTCAGACATCTTGGCTCGCTTGGTGTAGTCCTGATAAGCCGGCAAAGCCACGGCAGCCAAAATACCAATGATCGCCACGACGATCATCAATTCGATCAGGGTAAAACCCTTTTGCATGGAACGCTTCATAAAAACTCCTTGGTTGAGAAACTAGCGGAGTACTTCAGCAGTTTCTGTGCCAGGCGTATAACCCCACATTAATTAGCAATTTCGATCTATCTTGAGACGAGAAGGCTACGTTTTTGGTCAACCCGATCTAAAAGTTACGACAATTTTGTCACTTGACGCAGACCGAGCGCACCTGCTTCAGATCGGTCATTCCCATCAAGACCTTCTCCATGCCGTCCATTTTGAGCGTACGCATACCGCTGCTGATCGGTTAATAGCCTTGGCGCGCACCATCCCATATCGCCGCCACTTTTTGATACAAGACGGGCGTGATACTGCCGTGACCGCGCGCACCTCGCTCACGGTGGCACTCAGAGCTCAAACTCCTGCCCTGCGCGCAACCAGCGGATGTCGTGGGTAACGTGGGGACCGAACGGCGCCGTTTGGTCAAAACGCTGGATCTCCGCCATGATCAAGTCGGTTTCCGCCGGCTTGGTATGGGTGATGTAAATCGGATAATTCCTGCCTATGCCGATGCAGTCCAGCTCACTGGCAAGCGCATGGGGTGACAAATGCAAACTGCGCTTGGCCAGGTCGCGCTCCCTGTTGCTGAAAGCGGTTTCAATAATCAGCATGACCACGTTGAGCTGATTGATGCGGGCCCACAGCGCGGGGTTACGCTCCGTGTCGCCGGTAAACACCCAGCAACCGGTGCGGCCGGTCACCGCGTAACCGACCGCTGGCACCGTATGAACGGCAGGCAAGACTTCCACGTATTTTCCGGCAACCAGCAGCGTTTGCCCAATCTCCAGTGGATGGAGGCTGATAAAGGGCGCTTCCGGCGTTGGGATTTTCGAGAAATCAGGCCAGATGGTGTTGTTGAAAATATGCGCCTTCAGAGCGTCAATGGTGCCCTGCAGGGCGTGGATCTGTATCGGGGTTGTTCGTTGCGCAGCAATTGCGTCGACCATCAGCGGCAATGCCGCCACGTGATCAAGGTGGGAATGCGTCAACAGAACGTGGTCTATCCCGCGCATCTCCTCCAGCGTGAGGTCGCCAACCCCGGTCCCGGCATCCACCAGCACGTCGTGATCCAGCAGGAACGACGTGGTCCGGCAGTCTTTGGCGATGGCTCCTGAGCAGCCCAACACACGTACTTTCATGGTCTTTTCCGGTCTGATGTGTCCATATTGCTCCGGCTCGATGAAGTCTTCATTTTCGTTCGGGCTGAGCTTGTCGAGCCAGCGCAGCCCTTCGACCCCTTCGACGATGCTCAGGACAGGCGGCTCAGGGCGAACGGTTCATACTTCACAAGGCCGGATCAATAGG
>JBKJZS010000028.1:0-2850 GCA_046714915.1 Polaromonas sp.
ACTCGCCTCGGTGCTCTTGCACCATGCGGACCGCGCGCTCGCGCACTTCGGGGGAAAACTTGTTTGACTTTCTCATGGCTCCATCTTCTCAAAGGTTGGAGCCTCCTCAAAATCCGGGGCGATTCAAGCACCCCCCAAGCGTTCCTTGGACAGGAAGCACCCTTCGAGGATCAGTCTGGACCAGTCAGGCTGCGCGGCACGGACGCATCGATAAGCCATCTGTAAGCCAGCCGTCATCGGTCTCTCAGGCTCCCTGCGCAAAGATTGGCCACAGGCAAGCCCGCCTGTGTTGAATCGACTGGAGAACCTCATGAACACCCGGAAAATCCTGACATTTTTGGTGGGCGGCGCAAGCGCCGTCCTGGTCGGCTGCGTGGCCGTACCTGTAGGTCCGAACGGACCGTATGTTTACTACCCGCTGCCCCCGTCATCGCCGCCCGGACCCTGGGGCGAAAGGGGCGGCGCCGGGATGGCGCTGCCCCAGATGCCGGCCGTGCTGCAGGCCCGCCTTTACCCGGCCAACGACATTGCCGCGCAGACCGGCGTGGTCGGCGGAACGGTCACCAACATGATGAATGGCAAGGGCCGTTTTCAGCTTCAGTACGGCGGCGAGACCCTGGTCGGCGAGGCGACCTCGGTCGATGGCAACGCCAAACGCGGCGTGGCCAGTGCTTACGGCACCAACGGCGGCTTCATGAGCTGCGAGTACCAGCTGAACACGCCGCGCCAAGGCGCCGGCAGCTGCACCTTCTCCAACGGGGCGCAGTACAAGCTGCACATCGGCAGTTGAACCGGGGATCCATCATGAAACACCAGGTTTTCTTCTCCACGGTCCTGCTGGCCATGCTGGCCGCATGCGCCAACCGTCCGGAATCCATCAGTGCGTCCTATGTCTCCTTTGAAAAGTACATGGACGGCGACTGCGAGGGCCTCACCACCAAGATGGTCGAGGCCCGCGCCACGCTGACCAAGCACTCCGAGATGCAGAACTCCAAGGCCAATGGCGACGCCTGGGGGGTGTTTCTGCTGGGCATACCGTTCAGCAAGCTGTCTGGTGACCATGAAGCCGACGTCGCCAAATCGAAGGGCGAAATCGAGGCCATCGAAACAGCGCAGATCAAGAAGAAGTGCATATAAGGCGTTGGCGGCCTGACCCGACCATGCCAACATCGGATTAGGATAACGGTCATGTCGCAAATCCTTGCAACAACTGGAGCGACGAACCCGCTCCCATCCAGCATGGCGCCGGGCGCCGTTGACGGCCGCAGCGTCGCGTTCGCCAAGACGACGCGTCCGCAACTGGGCGCCATCGTCCCGCGTGAGCGTCTGTTCCAGCGCATGGATGGCGCGCCGGGACGCACGCTGGTCTGGATCTCTGGCCTGCCGGGCGCCGGCAAGACCTCGCTTGCCGCCAGTTATGTGGAAGCACGCCAGCGTCGCTGCCTGTGGTACGAAATGGACGCGGACGACGCCGATGTCGCTAACTTCTTCCACTATTTCGGCCATGCGGCGCTGAGGCTGGACGGGGTGCGCATCGGCAGCCTGCCCAGCTTCGCCCCGGAATTCGGCACCAGGCTGTCCTCCTTCGCGCGAAAGTTCTTTCGGCAGGCGCTGACGCGCGTGAAGGCGCCGCTGACGGTGGTGCTCGACGGCATCGGACCCTTGCCGGCGGAAAGCCCGCTGCTGGCGGTGCTGGAGGCCGCGGTGGCGCAGGTGCCGGCCGGTGGCTGTGTGATCGTGACCAGCCGCTTCGACCCGCCACCCGCGTTCGCGCGGCTGCAGGCCACCGGTGAGATGACCTGCATCGACGCTGGCATGTTGAACCTCGATCCGGACGAACTGGCGCAGATTGCCAAGCTCCGGGGACAGCCCTTGCCAGACGAAACCGTGTCCCAGCTGCACCAGCGCACCGGGGGCTGGGCCGCCGGGTTGGTGCTGATGCTGGAACATGCCAAGTTGTCCGGCGAGCTTCTGGACTGGCCGGAGGAGTCCACACCAAGAATCGTGTTCGACTTTCTGGCCGGCGAGATCTTCGACCGGTTCGACCCGAAGATGCAGCAGTTCCTGCTGAAGCTGGCCTGCCTGCCGCGCGTCACGGCCGAACTTGCGCAGCAGCTCACCGGGGAAGACAAGGCCGCCCGCCTGCTGCTCAATCTTGCGCTCAACAACTACTTCGTCAGCGAGACCCGATGGCAGGATGGACACGGCTTTCAGCTGCATCCGTTGATGCGGGACTTCCTGCGCAACCGCGCCGCGCTGGATCTGCCTGAGGTGCTCGAACGGCCGCACCTGCGCGCGGCGGCAAGCCTGCTGCGCGAGGCCGGCCATGTCGAGGATGCGGTTTCGCTGCTGATGCATTGCCGCGACTGGGCGGCGCTGGTCGACATCGCCGAGGCGGAAGCGAAAACCATGATCAGCCAGGGACGCGGCGACACATTGGCCAACTGGATCGAGGCGCTGCCGGCTGCCGAACTGGACGCCAGGCCCGGCCTGCTGCATGCCTGGGGGCTAGGCCGCTTCGCGTCCAGCCCGCGCGCCGCCAGGCGCCATTTCGAGCGTGCGCATGACGGCTATGCCATTCGCAACGATGTCGCTGCCCAGGTGCGTTGCGCTGTCGGCGTGGTGCGCGCGCTGATCAGCGAGTTCGACGATCTGGCCGCGCTGGACCCCTGGGGTCGGCGGCTGGCCGGCCTGCTGCTGCAAGCCGGTCCGGAGTTGAACGCAGACGACCGCGCCGCGGCCCAGCATGCTCTGGCCCTGGCCTGGCTGTTGCGCCCCGGGCAAGGACTGCCGGTGCCTGAGCCCGCATGGCCGCCCCAAGGGCGAATTCCCTCTCGGAGGGACGGCGCG
>JBKJZS010000029.1:0-1400 GCA_046714915.1 Polaromonas sp.
TGGTGGGCCTGGGTGTTGATGTGGCTGCTGCCGATGGCGACGTGGCTGCCACTGGTGAGCCGGCTGCGCAATATTGCCGAACACGCGCTGATTGAACAAAACGGCACCGACCCGCTGCGCCACGCCCGCACCACCCACGCCCATCTGCTTGAGCGCCTTTTCATCGCGCCGTACTGGGTCAACTACCACGGGGAGCACCACATGTTCACCCAAATTCCGTGTTGGAACCTGGCCCGCGCCCACCGGTTACTGGCGACCAGGGGCGTGACGGCCCGCATGGAGGTGCAGCCCGGCTATGCCACCGTCCTACAAATGGCTGCGTCGGCCAAAAACTAGTTCCTGCTGCCTCCTGCCGGGCAGGCGCTTCACAAATTTCTTTGAACAGGCTTACCCCCGACCCCCGAGAGCCGGGTCGGATTGGGTAAAACGGTCTGTCAGCTCGCCAAGATTCAGCTCCGCCAGCACCTGCTGCAAACGTGCCTGTGCCAGTCGGGCTTTGTTGGCGCTGGGCGCCGGTGGCCGACTGGCGATGATGAGTTCGTTTTTCATCGAATGCTCCCAGCCCACGAGTTCGGTCACCGTGACCTGGTAACCATGGGCTTCGAGCTGCAGACAGCGCAGCACATTGGTGATCTGGCTGCCAAATTCGCGCGTGTGCAGCGGGTGCCGCCAGAGTTCTGCCAGCGGCGTCTTCGCCAGGGTCAGCGCCTTGTTCTTGCGCAGCACCCCGGCGACTTCGGCCTGACAGCAGGGCACCAGCACCATGTGGCGCGCCTGTTTGTGCAGTCCAAAGGCGATTGCATCGTCGGTAGCGGTGTCGCAGGCATGCAATGCGGTGACGATGTCCACCTGGTCCGGCAGCTCGACAGAGGTGGTCGCCTGCTGCACCGACAGGTTCAAGAACGCCATGCGGGCAAAGCCGAGGCGCTGGGCCAACGCGCGCGATTTGTCGACCAGGTCGCTGCGGGTTTCAATGCCGTAGATATAACCCGCCATCGGTGGTGCACTCGGCTGGCCCTGCTGCGTGACATTAAAAAACAGGTCGTAAAGAATGAAGCCCAGATAGGACTTGCCAGCACCATGGTCGGCGAGCGTGAAACCATGTTCACCGCCGGCGACTTCCCGAAGCAGCGGCTCTATGAACTGATACAGGTGATACACCTGCTTGAGTTTGCGTCGGCTGTCCTGATTCAGCTTGTAATCGCGTGTCAGGATATGCAGCTCCTTCAACAATTCCAGAGATTGTTGGGGTTTGATTTCGGGTATCGGGTTCACAGCAATATCGTGGGGAGTAAGGCGTCAGCTGATTGGCGACGCGTTTCAGCTACCGGGCTTGACGAGTCGTTTTGAATACCAGTTCATGTACCAAGAAGGAGTGCTCAAGGCCAAACCCAAAAATT
>JBKJZS010000030.1:0-7277 GCA_046714915.1 Polaromonas sp.
GAAGGCGGTCCTGTCGGGTCGGTTGGCAACGGTCAAGCTCGCCATTACCTCCGCCGTCTCCGCCAGTAGCTACGCCTTCCTCCACACCTTCAGCCGGTTCGCCTGCAGCCGAATCGCCTCGATGGTGTCGTGCGCCTGCAGCAGCACAAAGGCGAACTCTCTATCTCTTTCACAACGTCCGGCCAAGGGCCTGTCTGTCGCCCCTTCTGGCAGCGTGGCATTGTTGATGAGTGGATCCGGCATTTGTGCCTCCGCCATGGATTGCGGGTTCCCGGATCGAGTCCGGGACAGGCTCTGCCCGCAATGACACAACCTTTATAAGTCAAACAGCCGTTGTACCAGCCACCAGGCGGCCAGCAGTGCCACCAGCAATGAGCCGATCTGGAGCACACCGACGCGGTAGAACTTCGTGGCTCTGAGCCAGAACGCCAGCGGCAAAAACACGGCAACGATGGCCAGCTGACCCAGCTCCACTCCGACGTTGAAGCCGACCAGCGCCAGCACTAGCGCGTCTTTCGGCAAGCCCAGGTCCGCCAGCACCGAGGCGAAACCGAAGCCGTGGATCAGGCCGAACACAAAGGCCATGACCCAACGCTTTCCCTCGATCGTGCCGCGCAGGTTGTTCAGGGCCGCCACAATCACTGAAGCCGCAATCGCCGATTCCACCAGGCGCGAAGGCAGGGTGACGATTTCCAGCGCCGCCAGGCTCAAAGTGATCGAGTGGGCCAGGGTGAAGGCGGTGACGACCTTGAAGACTTCCTTGACGGCGCCACCCAGCCCAGCCGCGGGAACCCACTGGCCATCGCGCCGCACCAACACCGCCGGCAGCAGCAGGGCCAGCAGGAACAGGATGTGGTCTTAACCGATCCAGATGTGCCACACACCGTCCGCCACATACTGGCGCAGGGTTTGCCAGGCACCTGCCGGCTGCAGCGCCAGCGATTGTTCGGCCGAATCGGTGCCGAAAATCAGCGCCTGGGCGCTCTCCGTGCCGGGCGCAACCCATTGCACCAGGCCGCGGTGCGTTGGATCGACGTCAAACAACAAGTCGTAGCGCGCTTTCAATCCGCCGGAGAGGCTGGCGCATTGCGCGGTCAGGCTGAGCACCGCATAGGTGCCGTCGCTGTGTTTGTCCAGCATCATGGGGCTGGCGGTGGCCACACGCAGGGCTTGTCAGCCGAGCTCAGCGCCAGCCGGCTGGTGGCCAGCCGGGTGATGTCGTCGCTGCGCTGCCTGACCTCGCCCCAGGTCAACTCGCCATTGCCGTCACGGTCGAGCTGCAGCACGTAGTCGAGGTCGCGTAAAGCGATGTCCCAGCGCACAGCGATGTCGCTGCTGCCGGTTGCGTCGCGCAGGGTCAGGTAGCTGTCGCTGGGCTTGTGGGCCCAGGCGGCAGCCGACAGAAGCAGGGCGATGAAAAGCAGGATGTAGCGCTTCACCGCGCGGTTCCCTGCGCGGCCAGCTGCTCAGCCAGCTTGCCCAGCGCCGGGTCTTCGTGGCGGCTGGTGTGCAACCACTGTAGCGCCGGCTGCGCGGCCCTGGCCTGACCGGCCGCGAGCGCGGCAAGCATCAGAATTTCGGCATCGCGCGGCTCTTTCTGGGTCTGGTAATTGCGCGCCGCCAAGGCCAGCGCCTTGCCGGTATTGCGTTCGATATCGAGTTCAAAACGCGCTGCTTCCTGTTCGTGCAAGCGGTCGCCGCGCCGCGCAGCGTCCCGGAAACGCTCACGCAATTGCGTCGCCCAGTCGCCCGCGCGCGTGTCGCCGGCAGCGCGGCCCGCGAGGGTCAGACGCAACAACAGAACATCGGAGCGCTCCCACCCAGACAGCAGCTTGATAACCTCGGTCGGCCTCTGATGCGCCAGCAGGAAGTCAGCATAGGCCCCCAACAGGAACTGGTCGGTAATGCCGAGCTGGAGCGCGCTCTGGAAATAGCCTTCAGCGAGGTCCTTGCGCTGTAGCCGCCCGGCCATTTCCGCCAGCCGGGTGTACTGCCACAGCAGCAATTCAGGGCCGGCCCGGGGCGAGGCCTTGACCGCCTTGGCAAGATTCTCAAAGGCCGGCTGCAACTGGCCCGCGCTGGCCCGAACATAGGAGCTGCCAGCCGGCGCCCGACAGCGGCTCGGCCAAAGGTGCCAGCCGCTCGCATTCGGCCTGTGCCTCCGGGTAGCGCGCCTGCACCATGAAGATGGCAGCCCGCCACGACAAGGGCTCGGGCGATGTCGGGTTCAATTGGCCGGCTTTGGCCAGGCTGGTCAACGCGGCTTCGAAATCATGGCTGTATTGCTGAAGCAGCCCGCGCAGCAACCAGTAACCGGGGTCACCACTGGCAGACTGGACCAGGGGGCCGATAGCCGCTGATGCATAACCCACATAGCGCGGATCACCCTGGGCCATGGCGAGGTCGAAGTAACGCCGTGCGATTTCCAGCCGCAGGGCCGCGTCTTCGGGTCGGGCGGCAAGCTGCTTGCGCAGCGAATCCACGCGCCTGAGTGCCGGGTCGCTGGCCTGGCCGGGCAGGCGCTCGACCACCTCGGTGTCATTGACTGGCGTGTAAGGAGCCGCCTGGACCAGACCCAGACCGAGTAGCAGGGCCAATCCCAGTAGTCGCATGCAAAACCTGTTTCACTATTAAATTGATAGCTTTATTCGCCCATATTTATTGGGCTAAAGCCTTATTTTGTTCCAAATATACGATCACCCGCATCGCCCAGGCCGGGCAGGATGTAGCCATGGTCATTGAGCTGCCGGTCGATGGCTGCCGTGTAGATGGGCACATCCGGATGGGCTTTTTGCAAGGCGGCAATACCTTCGGGGCAGGTCAGCAGGCAGACAAACTTGATGGATTTGGGTTTGAGTTTTTTAAGGCGGTCGACCGCTGCAATCGCCGAATTTCCGGTGGCCAGCATGGGGTCGACGATCACGATGTCGCGCTCCTCCATTTCCTGCGGCATCTTGAAGTAATACTCGACCGGCTTGAGCGTCTTGGGGTCCCGGTAGAGGCCTACATGGCCCACACGGGCACCCGGCACCACATTGAGCATTCCTTCAAGAATGCCGTTGCCGGCACGCAGGATGGACACAAAAACCAGCTTTTTGCCGTCAATCATTTTGCCGATCGTGGTTTCCAGCGGCGTTTCCACTTCGATGTCCTGAACCGGCATGTCGCGGGTCACTTCATAGGCCATCAGGCTGCTTAGTTCATTGAGCAGGGTGCGAAAAGTGCTGGTCGAGGCGTCCTTGCGCCGCATCAGGGTCAGCTTGTGCTGAATCAGCGGATGGTCGATCAGGTGAACATTGCTCATAAATTGCCAGCTTCCTTGCAGCGGGCTGCTTAGCGTCTTTTGCCGCCAAAAATGCTGCCTAGCACGCCGCGGATGATCTCACGTCCCACGGCCGAGCCCATGGTACGCACGGCGGACTTGGCCATGCTTTGCGCCAGGCCATCATGCTTGGCACCGCGCGGACCGGTGCTCCCAAACAGCACGTCGTTCAGCCCGCCGAGAATGCCGCCGGAGGCGTTTTCTCCAGCGGCGCCGCCGTTCGGTGCTTTCGCTGCTTCAGAGGCCGCCGCATCCACTCGGCCTTTGAGGGTCTCGTAGGCCGATTCGCGGTCCACTTCCTTTTCGTACACGCCGGCCACCAGGGAGCCTGACTTCAAAGCTTCCCGCTGCTGCGCCGTGATGACGCCGATCTGGCTCCCAGGCGGCAGCACGTAGACTCGCTCGGTGATGCTGGGTCGGCCTTTGCTGTCAAGAAGACTCACCAGTGCCTCACCGACCGCCAGTTCGGTGATGGCTGTTTCTATGTCCAGCCCGGGTTTTTGCCGCATGGTCTGGGCGGTCGCCTTGACGGCTTTCTGGTCGCGCGGCGTGAAGGCGCGCAGGGCGTGCTGCACCCGGTTGCCCAGCTGCGCCAGCACCGAGTCCGGGATATCCAGTGGGTTCTGCGTGACGAAATAAACGCCGACGCCCTTGGAGCGAACCAGACGGACAACCAGCTCAATGCGCTCGATCAGCACCTTGGGCGCCTCATTGAACAGCAAATGCGCTTCGTCAAAGAAAAACACCAGCTTGGGTTTGTCGGGGTCGCCGATCTCGGGCAACTGCTCAAACAGCTCGGACAGCATCCAGAGCAGGAAGGTCGCGTACAGGCGCGGCGAATTCATCAGCCTGTCGGCGGCGAGGATGTTGACGAGACCCTGCCCGGCGCTGTCGGTCTGCATGAAATCGTTGATGTTGAGCATGGGCTCGCCGAAAAATTGGTCACCACCCTGGCTCTCGATCTGCATCAGGCCCCGCTGGATGGCGCCCACGCTGGCAGCGCTGATATTGCCGTATTGCGTGGTGAACTGGCTGCCGTTGTCGCCCACATACTGAAGCATGGCGCGCAAGTCTTTCAGGTCGAGCAGCAGCATGCCGTTGTCATCGGCAATTTTGAACACCAGGTTGATCACGCCAGACTGCGTCTCGTTGAGGTTGAGCATGCGACCCAGCAGCAGCGGGCCCATGTCGGACACCGTGGCGCGTACTGGATGCCCCTGCTCGCCAAACACATCCCAGAGTTGGGTGGGGCAGGCGCGCGACTCGGGCGTGTCAATGCCGCGCTCCTTCAGGACCGCCGCCATTTTGGCCCCGATGTTGCCCGCCTGGCTGATGCCGCTCAGGTCACCCTTAACGTCTGCCATGAAGACCGGCACACCGATTTTTGAGAAATTTTCGGCCAGGGTCTGCAAGGTAACCGTCTTGCCGGTGCCGGTCGCGCCGGTGATCAAACCGTGGCGATTGGCCAAACCGGGAAGCAGCTCGCAACGGGTGGAAGCGTTCTTCGCAATCAGAAAAGGCTCGGCCATAACAGTGTCCTGAGGTGAAAAAGTAAAATGGTAGGTGTAGATTAAATCAATTACCAAGGATTTCCGTGGCCGGTCACAGTAAATGGGCGAATATTCAACACCGCAAGGGTCGGCAGGATGAGAAACGCCAGCGCGTCTGGACGCGTGTGATGCGCGAGATCATGGTTGCGGCCCGCATGGGCGGCGGTGATCTGGGTACCAATCCGCGCCTGCGACTGGCGGTGGACAAAGCCAAGGCGGCCAATATGCCGGCCGACAACGTCAAGTACGGTATTGCCAAGGCCACTGGCAGCCTGGAAGGCATTCATTACGAAGAGGTGCGTTATGAAGGCTACGGCATCGGCGGCGCGGCCATTTTGGTGGATTGCATGACCGATAACCGGGTACGCACGGTGGCTGAAGTACGCCACGCTTTTTCCAAGTACGGCGGCAATATGGGTGCCGAAGGCTCAGTGGTGTTCCAGTTCAAGCACTGCGGCCAGCTGATTTTTGCCCCTGGCATCAGCGAAGACAAGGTCATGGAAGTGGCCCTGGAGGCCGGTGCCGACGATGTGATCAGCGACGAAGACGGCGCGATCGAGGTGCTGACGCCCTACGCTGGCTTTGAAGCGGTCAAAAACGCACTCGAAGCGGCGGGCCTGAAGCCCGAACTGGCTGAAGTGACCATGCGTGCCGACAACACCATCGAGTTGTCAGGCGAAGAGGGCGAAAAAATGCAGAGGCTGTTGGACGTGCTCGAAGACCTGGACGACACGCAGGAAGTTTTTCACAACGCCGCTATTTCGCAATAAAAATCAACAATGAAAGTTCTCGCATGAAGGTTTTAGTGGTCGGCGGCGGTGGCCGTGAACATGCCCTGGCTTGGAAGCTGGCGCAGTCTCCCAAGGTACAGGCGGTGTATGTCGCCCCAGGCAACGGCGGCACCGCGCTTGATGCCCGGCTGGAAAACGTCGCCATTACCGATGTGCAGGCTTTGCGGGTTTGGGCTGCAGCAGAAAAGATAGCACTGACCGTGGTAGGCCCGGAGCAGCCGTTGGCAGCGGGTATCGTGGATGAGTTCCGGGCGCATGGTCTGCGCGTGTTTGGACCGACCCAGGCCGCCGCGCAACTGGAGAGTTCCAAGGCCTTCTCCAAAGCCTTCATGAAGCGCCATGGCATTCCGACGGCTGAGTACGAAACTTTCACCGACGCGGTGGCGGCCCATGCTTACGTCGACGAAAAAGGCGCGCCGATTGTTGTCAAGGCCGATGGCTTGGCGGCAGGCAAAGGCGTGGTGGTGGCAATGACGCTGCATGACGCGCACGAGGCAATTGAGTTCATGCTGGCGCCGAACCCCGATTTCAATCCGCTGGGTGTCAGGCATAACGTGGGTGGGGCGCGCGTCGTGATCGAGGAGTTTTTGCAGGGCGAAGAGGCCAGCTTCATCGTGATGTGCGACGGCAAAAATGCCACGGCACTGGCAACCAGCCAGGATCACAAGCGACTGCTCGATGGCGACCAGGGCCCGAACACCGGCGGCATGGGGGCTTATTCGCCGGCGCCGGTAGTCACCCCCGCGGTTCATGCCAGAGCTATGCGCGAAATCATTTTGCCGACCATCAAGGGCATGGAAGAAGACGGTATTCCCTACACCGGCTTTTTGTACGCTGGCCTCATGATTGACGCCGAAGGCAAACCCAAGACGCTGGAATTCAACTGCCGCATGGGCGACCCCGAGACGCAGCCCATCATGCTGCGGCTCAAATCCGATCTGTACGAAGTCATGCTGGCCGCTACCTCAGGCAAGCTGGACCAGGTTGAGCTTGATTGGGACCGCCGCGTGGCGCTGGGCGTGGTGATGGCGGCGCACGGCTACCCGCTGCATCCACGTCAAGGCGATGTGATCACTGGTCTGCCACCGGTCAACTCGATGAATCCTGGAGAGCCCGAGGACCTGGTGGTTTTCCACGCGGGAACCGCCACCGCGGCGGCTGGCCCCAAAGGCAGCGTGGCGACTTCAGGCGGTCGCGTGTTGTGCGTCACCGCGCTGGCCAGCTCGGTCCGGGAGGCCCAGCACCTGGCTTACGAGGCTGCGCTGGACATTCATTTTGACGGCGCGCAGTATCGACACGACATCGGATTTCGGGCGATTGAACCCCGAAGCCGCGGTTAAACAACTCGCATACAACCCTGGGCTTGCGGGCCGCCGCTGCGGCACCGGTACGTCTGTTCAATGCCGGCACTTGCCGGTAAGGTAGGCAGTTTCTTCACCAGCTCCAATGCAATTTCTGACGGGGTTCGAGGGGACAATATGTAGAATCAACCTTTTTTATTGGCCCGCCTGGTCCATTTCCCGTGCAACCTCTTCGGCCGATTGACCCCGTCATTACCTTCCGCAACAGCCAGGGCGATGCCGTGCGCGGCACATTGACCAACCTTCAGCGCCG
>JBKJZS010000031.1:0-12857 GCA_046714915.1 Polaromonas sp.
GCTCAAGCTTTACCAGGACAATGACAGCACGCTGACGCCAGACCCGGTGTTTGTGAAGTTTTATTATTAGAACCCCCCCGCTTCCGAGCGGCTGGCCCGCATGGGTGCAAATGCCGGAGTCCCTGCATGAGCAGCCCCGTCCATCAAAACCGCCGGGCGCTGAGCGCCACTGAAATCGTCACGCAGCTAAGCCAGCTTAATGGCGAGCAAGCCCAGGGCTGGCGATTGATCGAGGGCTCGCTGGAAAAAACCTACGTCTTTAAAAATTTTCACGAGACCATGGGTTTTGTCAATGCCGTCGCTTTTATTGCCAATGTCGAAGACCATCATCCCGACCTGGCGCTGAGCTACGGCAAATGCACGGTGCGCTTTAACACGCACGATGTGAACGGTATTTCTGTCAGTGACTTTTTCTGAGCGTCCAAAGTTGACGGGTTGCTGGCTTGACGACTGTCTCCCCCTCCGGAATGCAGTTCGGTCTGGTGGTCGCCGGTTTTGGCCGGCATTGCCTGGTGGAAACGGCCAACGGTGAACGCGTCATCTGTCATCCGCGCGGTAAAAAAAGCCGGGCCGTCGTGGGCGACCGCATCCAGTGGCTGCCCTCGCAGGACGAAGGCACAGTAGAAAAAGTAGAGGAGCGCAGCAACCTGTTTTATCGGCAGGACGAGATGCGCACCAAGTCGTTTGCAGCCAACCTCGATCAGGTGTTGATCCTGATTGCGGCCGAGCCCGAGTTTTCGGAAAGCCAGCTGACCCGCGCACTGATTGCGGCCGAAGCGGAGCACATCAAACCCGTTATTGCACTGAACAAAAGTGACCTGACAGCGCCGTTCGCGCGCGCCTGGGACAAGCTGGCCCCCTACCGGGCCATGGGCTACCAGGTCGTGCCGCTGGCGGTCAAACCGAATACCGCCGAGCCTGCGGTCAATGATGCGCAGACAACCCTGCTGCGAGACCTGCTGCGTGGCAAAAAAACACTGGTACTGGGTCCTTCAGGCGCCGGCAAAAGCAGCCTGACCAATCTGCTGGTGCCCGATGCCCAGGTGCTGACCGCCGAAATTTCGCAGGCGCTCAATTCCGGCAAACACACGACCACCAGCACCACGCTGTACTGGATCGACGCGGCCCGAACCAGTGCGCTGATCGACTCGCCCGGCTTCCAGGAGTTTGGCCTGCACCACATCGAAGCCATGCACCTCGCCAACTACATGCCGGACCTGAAAGCCCATGCGCAGGACTGCAAGTTCTACAACTGCACGCATCTGCATGAGCCTGGGTGCGGTGTGATTTCTGAGGTCAAATCGGCGTCCAGCCTAAGTGGAATAAGCGCAAAGCGCTATCGTTTATATAGCGAATTATTTGCCGAGCTGTCGCAAACCCGCTACTGACAAGCCCTGCATCAGTCGGTGGTAGCCACTCAGCCCAGCAAGCGCGCCAGGGTCAGCAGCGCCAGCAGCACCATCCAGAGCACCACAGAGCGCCAGACCAGTCCCACAATGCTGCGCAGGTGCGCCACTTCAGGCTCGCGACCCGGGGTGCTTTCAGTGGCGGAGGGACTGCCCACATCCGCGCCGTTGGCCTGAAAGCCCTGAGAAGTATTGGGCGCAAATGCGGCTTTCAAGGCCTCGCCACCGAGCCGGACATTGACCGCGCCGGAAGTGGCGGCGAGTATCACGCCGTCGTTCCGATTCTCCGAGCCGGCCGGCAAACGCTGCGCATAGTTGCGCCAGCCGTCGATGGCGTCTTCGAAGCTGCCCACCACCGCAAAACCAAGCGAGGTCAGGCGCGCAGGCAGAAAGTCAATTACACCCCAGGCCCGCGCGGCCGCGTCCTGCAGCGCCGGGCTCGCACCATCACCGGTCGATTTACTTTTATGCGCCCAGTAGCGCGAAACGAACTCGCTCAAGCGGTAGAGCACCGCACCCGCCGGTCCCAGGCCCAGCGCGGCCAGCACCGAAAACCAGGCCAGCACACCAAACACATGGCGATGCGCGGCAAGCACGGAGTATTCAATCACGTGCCGCACAATTTCACTGCGCGGCAACTCGCTCGCATCGACCTGGCGCCACTGCGCCAGCAAATCACGCGCGCCGCTGACGTCGCCGTCATCCAGGGCGTCGCGTATGTCGGTGAAATAGTGGCTGAACTGGCGAAAGCCGAGGGTGATGTAGAGCACGGCCACACTCCACGCAAAGGCCAGTACCACACTGACGCTCCACAGCAGCCAGTGGACAGACAGCGTGATCAGCGCGGGCACGACCACGGCCGTGGTCCAGACCACCCAGCCATGGTGCGGTTTGCCGGCGTCCAGGCTGCGGCTGGCCCAGCGCGCCCAGCGGCGCAAACCGGCATGGATCCGATTGCCACGGGCCAGCGGTCTGGCCTGTTCAATGATGAGGGCAAACAAAACAGCAAAAAAACTCATGTCAAATCATACCGGGGTATATGGCCCCCACGCTTTTCACTTCGTGTCATGCGCTGCCCCCCGAGGGGGCGCATTTTTCCTTGGGGCGGCCCGGCGGAAAAACCAGCCCCCATGATTTCACTTCGCCATGTACTGCCGCTAGGCGCTTAGAAAGCGGTAAAGGTTGCGCAGCATGCCGGCGGTCGCGCCCCAGATGTAGCGCTCCTTGGTGTCGCTGCTGTCCGCACCGGTGTAAGGCATGGACAGCCACTGGCGCAACACACCGTCAAACTCAAATTCATGACGCTGGTGATGGGCCGGGTTCATCAGGTAGCGCAGAGGCACCTCAAAGACGTCGGCCACCTCGGACGGATTTGGCTGCAGCGCAAACCCGGGCTGCACCAGCGCCACTACCGGCGTGATGATGAAGGCCGTCCCGGTGACGTAAGTCGGCAGTATGCCCAGCACCTCCACATGGCCACGGGCCAGCCCGATTTCCTCATGCGCCTCGCGCAGGGCCGTGTCCACCGCATCCTGATCCGCCTCGTCTGTCTTGCCGCCGGGCAGCGCAATCTGACCGGAATGCGTGGACATATTGCTGGCCCGCTCTGTCAGCAGCAGCGTCAGTTCGTCGCGCATGACCAGCGGCAGCAGGACCGCGGCCAGCGCCGGCTCGCGGTTGAAAAACTTTTTCTCGACGCTGTGCTCGGGTGTCCATATGGGGGGGTGCCTGAAGCGATGGCGCAGGGCCTGCGGCGTCAGATCTTGCGGCGGCACACCGGACAGATGCGCGTCCACACCCAGCACCGGGATGCTGCGCGGGTCGAATTTCGGCAAAGGCTTGGTGAAGCTCATACGGTCACAGTTTAGGGAGATGTGCCCAGCAATCAAGCAAGCAAGGCATGCCACACCCTGGCAAGCAAAAAAAAGCCGCCCGGAAAGGCGGCTTTTCGAGGCTCAACTGCTTTTATGCAGCTTTGACGCCCAGCTTTTCCTTGATACGCGCCGACTTGCCGCTGCGGCTACGCAGGTAATACAGTTTGGCACGACGCACATCACCACGACGTTTGACTTCGATCTTGGCAATCAGCGGGCTGTACACCTGAAAGGTCCGCTCGACGCCTTCGCCATTGGAGATCTTGCGCACGATGAAGCTGGAGTTCAGGCCGCGGTTGCGCTTGGCAATCACGACGCCTTCAAAGGCCTGCACACGCTTGCGCGTGCCTTCAACCACGTTCACGCTGACGATGACGGTGTCGCCAGGGGCATACACCGGAATGGTTTTGTTCAGACGAGCAATTTCTTCCTGCTCAAGGGTTTCGATCAGATTCATAAAAATTCCACCTCGCTTGTTTTCCGTTCATACACGCGCTGCACTAAAGACCGCAAATCCATGGACACATCGGGGAAGGTCCGGATGGTTGCAGTGGCCGCCAGAGGATCGAAAAGCCTTTGATTATATGACACTTCCATCAATCCATTTTTGGGCATATCGCGTCGTTCGCGGTGCTCGCAAGTTCAGGGTTTTAGAAGTCAGACACCATTTCGCTGCGGTGCGCCGTACCGCAGCCTCCGGTCGGGCCGCAGGCTCAGCGAATTTGGGCTCTGACGCCAAAAACCCGAAAAAACCCGCTCCGTGCGCCCAGCGCTTTATCCCGAAAACCTGAATTTCTGGAAATACCCCAAGGCAATTTAGGCGTCTTGCTCGGGGTTTTCGATCAAATCAGCCAGAAAAGCCTGGTCGCTCTCGCTTAAATGGCCGGCTATCCGCGCTTTTTGCACCAGTTCAGGGCGCAGGCGCTGGGTCAAAGCCAGCCGCTGTTCACGGCGCCAGCGCTCGATATGAGCATGGTTGCCGGACAGCAGCCGGTCCGGCGCAGCCTGTCCGCGCCAGCTCTCGGGCCGGGTGTAATGCGGGCAATCAAGCAGGCCATCCAGGGCAGGATTGAAACTGTCGAACTGATGGCTGCCTTCGTCATTGAGCACACCCGGCTGCAGGCGCGCCACCGCATCGAGCAAGGCCATGGCCGCGATTTCACCGCCGGACAGGACAAAGTCGCCCAAGCTGATTTGCTGGTCCACGCAAGTATCGATAAAACGCTGGTCCAGGCCCTCGTAGCGGCCACAAATCAGGACTGCGCCGGCGCTGGTTGACCAGGCGGCTACTCCCGAGTGATCGAGCGGACGACCTACTGGAGAAAACAAAACCACCGGTGCGGCCTGGGCCGGGCCACTGCGGCGTTCGGCGTGAATGCTCTCAAGGCAGCGTGCCAGCGGCTCGGCCATCATTACCATGCCAGGACCGCCGCCAAAAGGACGGTCATCGACGCGGCGGTAGCTGCCATCGGAAAAATCGCGCGGATTCCAGAGCTTGACTTCGACCAGACCGGATTCGTAGGCACGGCGGGTCACACCGCTGGTCAGAAACGGTGCGAATAGCTCGGGGAAAAGCGTGATGACATCAAAGCGCATGTGTGTGTATTTTGCGCTGATCAGGCGGCGGCCGGTGTGCCCAACACCCAGGCACCTCCTGGGACCTCCTGGCATCTAATAGTCGGGTTGCCAGTCCACCGTGATGGTCCTGCCGGGTATGTCCACGGCGTCCACGTAGGCAGCCACAAAGGGAATCATGCGCTCCAGGGTCTGGCCTTCCTCGGTGTATTCGACACAGAGCACGGAATGCGGGCCGGTGGCCATCAGGTCGCGTACGCAGCCCAGGGCCACACCTTCGCGGTTGACCACGTTCAGGCCAAGCAGGTCGACCCAGTAGTACTCGTCTTTGCCGGCTTTCGGAAAGCTGCTGCGCGGCACAAAAATCCGCGCGCCGCGCAGGGCCTCGGCTGGCGTGCGGTCGTCGATGCCTTCGAATTTGGCGACGACAGAGTCGGAGTGGGTTTTGGATTCGCTGACAGTCAGCAGCACCGTGCCGGAAAAAGCATTAAAGCCGGGCCGGTGCCTGACGTCGGGCGCCTGCAAATACCAGCGACCCGAAGAAAAAATCGCCTCGGAAGAGGCGCTGTGGGCAAGGACCTTGACCCAGCCCTTGACACCCCAGGCGTCAAGAATGCGCCCGACTTCGACGGCGTCGTCGGGCAGACCCGACGACTCTAAGCCTGGAAGCATTCAGGCTTGAAAGCTCAGGCGGCCTTGGGGGCGGCAGCTGCGCCCTGCTTGACCAGGCGTTCCACCGTGGGGGACGCTTGTGCACCCACGCCGAGCCAGTGGGTCAGGCGGTCCTGCTCAATGCGCAGACCCTCTTCGCCACCTTTGGCGATCGGGTTGTAAAAACCGATGCGCTCGATGAAACGGCCATCGCGGCGGACGCGTTTGTCAGCCACAACAATATTGAAAAAAGGACGGTGTTTAGAACCGCCGCGCGAGAGTCGAATGACGACCATGATTTATCCTTCGGGTGGTGAGGTGAAAAAAATCACCCCAAAATGTTCCTGCAGCGCTTGAGACACACGACATGGCACCCGGCCAGCGAAATGCTGCAAAGCCGTAGATTATAACCCGCTACCCGGGGTTTCTCCTGCAACCGCTCTCCAACCCTCCTTTTGGCAACCGACATGACCCTGATACGAGACAGCCGCGATGAGGACCTGCCCACCCTCACGGGCATTTATGCGCACCATGTCTTACGCGGTACCGGCACCTTTGAAACCGAGCCCCCAAGCGTCGCCGACATGGGCGCGCGCCGCGCCGACGTGCTGGCCAAGGGCCTGCCCTACCTGGTGGCCGAGGAGGCCGGCGTGGTGGTCGGTTTTGCCTACGGCAACTGGTTCAAACCCCGTCCGGCATACCGTTATTCGGTGGAGGATTCGATTTACCTGGCGCCCGATCTGCAGCGCAAAGGCCTGGGCCGCGCGTTGCTGGCCGAATTGCTGGCCCGCTGTGAAGCCGCCGGCATCCGCAAAATCATGGCCATCATTGGCGACTCGGCCAACGCGGGGTCGGTCGGACTGCACCGCGCACTGGGCTTCACGCAGGTGGGCATTGTTGAGTCCTGCGGCTGGAAGATGGGCGCCTGGCGTGATATCGTAATCATGCAAAAGACACTGGGCGCGGGCGATACCTTGCCGCCCCCGGACGCCGCTCCGCCATCAACTTCCCTGCCATGAATGGATCCATGAAAAACAAAAACAAGACGCTTGCGGCCTGGCTGGCTTTCGCCGGTGGCCAACTGGGCATCCACCGGCTCTATCTGTATGGCTGGATGGACGTGCGGGCCTGGCTGCACCCCATCGCCGCCGCGCTGGGCTGGTGGGGCGTTGAGCGGGTCCGGCTGTACGGTCAAGACGACCAGCTGGCATGGATGCTGATTCCCCTGTTGGGTTTTACCATTGCAGGCACGGCCCTGACGGCGATTTATTACGGCCTGATGGCGCCTGAAAAATGGAATGCGCTGCACAACCTGGCTGCCGCGCCGGACGCCGGCGCCGGCAAGACGAACTGGCTGACCATGGCCGCCATTGTGTTTGCCCTGCTGGTGGGCACCATTGCATTGATGTCCAGCATCGTCTTCAGTTTCCAGCGCTATTTTGAGTACCAGGTGGAAGAAGCGCGAAAAATCAGTCAATAAGTGGCGCCCAGGTTCGCTCACGGCGTGCAGCTGCCTGCCCCCGAGGGCGCCAATTTTTCTGGAGTTGCAAGCGGCGGCACAGCGATTGAAGCGCTGCACCCGCAAGGCGCCGCCAAACCACGCACCCACGCCGAGAAACCAGGCGGTCACTGGCTTGAAGGGGGCTGTCGACGTACCCCTGAGGGTCCGAAACAACCGCAAGGCGTGAGCAACGAAAGAACCGCTGGAACAGTGCGCTGACGCACAAGGCAGTGATGGAATCTGCAGATCGCTGCTGGTTAAAAACTGGCTTGCAAACCCACTTTCAAACTGCGCCCCGGCAGCGGCGCTTTCGGAAAAGCCGTGCTGGTCAACACCGAGGTCGCGCTATAGGCCAGCTTGTCAGTGATGTTGTCGAGCCGGGCGTACCACAGCAGCGAGGCAGCGCCTGCCTTGACGCGGTAGGACGCTGCCGAATTCCACAGCGTGTAGGCCGGCGTCGCACCCGCCGGCGGCGCCGGCACGCGCTGTTGCGCCGCCAGGTGGTCAAAACCGATATTCGCACCCCAGGGCCCGCTGGCCCACAGCAAGGAAGCGCCGACGCGCCACGGCGCAATACGCGGCAAAGGCAGGCCGTTGTTCAAATTTCTCGCACGCACCAGATCGCCGCGCAGCGCCAGGTCCACCGTCGAAGCGCCTTCTCGCAGCCGGATGTTGCCGCTGGCCTCGATGCCGGTGAAGCGCGCCCGCACCTGCTCATAGCGAAACTCGGCCAGCGGATTGAACTCGGCACCCGACGCAGTGAAGCCCGGATTGCCGGCATCTTCCACCGGATTAATCTCGCCGTCCTCGGCATTGCGCGTGACACCCGGCGTCTGGTTCAACGCAATGTAGTTCTTGAAGCGGCTCACATAGGTGTTGAGCTTGAAGCTGTGCCCGCCCGACTTCCAGGCCGCACCAACATCCAGGTTGCCCGACTGCTCCCTGGCCAGGCTGGCATTGCCGACCTCGTAGGCGGCGGTGGCGATATGCGGGCCGTCGGCAAACAGTTCGTAGTCTTTGGGCGCGCGCTCGGTGTAGGCCAGGTTGCTGGTGACCTGCCAGCCCGGAGCCGCGTTCCACAACGCGCCCAGCGCATAGCTGCCGGGCTTGAAGTCCCTGCGCGCCGGCGTGAAACGCGCCACCTGCGGGTTGCCCAAGGACTCCACCCTGACCGCCTCCAGGCGACCGCCCAGGCTCAGCTTGCCCCAGCTGGTGCCCAGTTCTTCATAAGCAAACACGGCCGACTGGGAGGTTTTGCTGTACGGCGCGAAGGCCTCCGTGCCATCGGCGGAAAAGCGGCTGGACTCGGTCTGAAAACCCAGCACGCCGTCCAGGTTGCCGACCTTGGCATGGCGGGCCTCCAGCCTGAAATCCCTGCCCTTGTTCTTGAACACGGTGCCGGGAGTAAGGCCTTCGAACTCGGTGTGGGCATAGTCGGTTTGGCTGTATTGCCCCTTGACGCTCTGCAGCGGGCCTCCCAGATTGCGGATTTCGCCTTCCAGCGCATAACGCTCCGACTTCATGTCGATGGTGACTTCGTCTTCGGCCACCGTGCCGTAAGTGCTGCGGTAGGTACTGGCCGACGCGCCGAGATAGCCGTGGTCAAAAAACAGCGAGCCCCCAATGGCCCCGCCACTGACCTCGCTGGCCGAATTGCAGATGCGCCGCGCCGTGGTGGTGACACCGGCCATGGTGCAAATCAAGTCCACCGGTACTTTCACATCGCTGGTGCGGCGGTCGAATGCGTCCACATGCAGGCTGTAACGGTTGTTGCCGCCTTCGAGAAGCACGCCCTGGCCGCGTTCCGAATTGCCGCTCGCGGCGCTGAGATCGGCCTTGCCGCTGATGCCGCCTTTCGCGTCGAACTGCGGTTCGCGCGGAATGCGGTTATCGATGACATTGACCACACCGCCGACCGCGCTGCCGCCATACAGCAGCGCACCCGGGCCGCGCAGCACGTCGATGCGCTCCGTGCTCAGAGAGTCGACGGTCACTGCGTGGTCGTAGCTGAGGCTGGACACATCCAGTGTGCCGCCGCCATTGCCGAGTATGCGGATGCGGTCGCCGTCCAGCCCCCGAATGATGGGGCGGCTGGCGTTGGGGCCAAAGTAGGTGCTGCTGACGCCGGGGGTGCCGTCCAGCGTTTCACCCAGCGTGGTTTTAGAGCGCAGCAGCAGGCCGGTGCCCGAATACTGGGTGGCTGGGGCGATCAAATCAGCCGCGCCCAGCGGGTTGCCGGTGACGGTGATTTCTTTCAGGGTGGGCGCGGCGGTCTGCGCTTGGGCAGCCGTGCCGCCGAGGGCGAGCAGGTTCAGGGAGGCCATGCCGATGGCATTGCGCTGGAATAAAGTTTTCATGAAGGCTTCGTTGAATCAAAAAAAGGAAATACCGAACGGCGACCGGCAAGGCCACGTTCAGCAACTTCGGGGGGATTCAGCGAGCCAGGGGCGGACCGCGCGCTTGATACAGCGCGGCCCAGCGGGCGAGTACTTCGCCCCGTAAAAAATGAAAAACAAAAGGCGATAGCACCGTCGGCAGCACCAGCCAAGGCAGCGCCGGAACAGCATCGCTGTGGCAAAGCTGGCCAAAGACGCGGCAATCGGAGTCGCTGCCGTGCGCGAAAAAAAGGTCGGCCAGCCAGTCATTGTTGTGGTCGTGCGCAGCGCTCTCCGCCGCGGCATGGTGGGCGTGCGGTGGCTGCCAGTCGTCGCTGACGCCATGCGGCAGCACACGGGCCGCGCTGATCGCGTTGGTCCCGGTGTGCGGGCCATGGACCAGGCCATGCAGCAGGCCCAGCAGGGGTGCGATCAACAGCGCCAGGGCCAGATACCCCGACGCCGCCCCCCGCACCATGCGCCCGACAATCACGCGTGTCTACTTAACGGCCACCGCATCATTGATGCGATAGTAAAGACCGTAGGGGTCGTCATTGAGCACCAGGAAACGGCCCTCCACCACCACCGGCTCCATGCTGTATTTCACCGGGGTTTTGGTCTTGACCTCGACCATGCTCTCGGGCCCGCCGGCCACGCAAAAGGAGCAGGTCAGCGGCACCGACGAGAGCAGGAAATGGCGCTGTTTTTCGCCCGGCTCCAGCGGCATCATGAAACCCTGGATGCGCTGGGTTTTTTCGTTCAGACCAAGCTGGCTGGCACTGAACACCGGCAGGATGCGGTTTTTTTCGGTCTTTGTTTTTACATCGGTCAGCACCGACCAGGGCACCACGTCGCCGCGTTCGGCCAGCGGCGCGATCGGGCTGTTGGCACCGTGCACACCGGCGCCCTGCCCGGCCGGCAGATCGATGCTGCCCGGCAGCATCGGCGCCGCCTTGCCCACAGCGGGTTTGCTGCTACCGGCTGGCAAAGGCGAACTCAATTGCGCGTGCGCGCAGCCGGCGGCCAGCAGCAGGCCCAGCAGAAGCGGCTGGGGTTTGAAAGCGATGAGAGCAGAAGGGTTCATGGGTTCTCCGGAAATGGTGCAGGCGGGCGGTATCAACTTCGTACCCTTGGTTGTCATCCCGGACTCGATCCGCAATGACAAAACAATTTTGAAACTCAATGCGCGTGTTTCATACCACAGTATTTTCCCACGGCCAGTCCTTTGCAGGAAGCCTGCAGGTCTTTCACGCAAACGTCTTCCTTCTTGCCTGACTCCAGGCACTTGGCGGCGGCCTCATGCGCGGCTGCCATGGCGCGATGGCGCTGGACGTCTTCTTTGCTTTCCTTGTCGCCGTGTTGCGCATTCGCTATCGAAAACGTAGCTGTCAGCACAAGTGTGGCAAGGGATGGAAGTACTTTTTTCATAAATTTTTTTTTATCATTCGGTTCACCTCGATTGCAAAAGTTCAAACACGTTGACCCGGTAGGCCTCGTACGCGGGCAGCAGCGCCGACAGCAGCGCCACACCCACGGCCAGAACCGGGACACTTACCAACTCGAGCGGCCACGACAGCGCGCCGATCAACACCGATTTTTCGAGCTGCAGCAGCCAGCCGAGCAGCGCCACCAGCCCCTGCCCCGCCAGCACGCCGAGCACGGTGGCCAGCAGTGCCAGCCACAGCGCTTCGCACAGCAGCAGCGCGGCCACTTTGCGCGGCGGCGCGCCCAGCATGCGCAGCAACGCCAGGTCGGCGCGACGCTCGCGCACCGCACTCCACAGAGCGATAAACACGCTCAGCCCGGCCGTCAGCAACAACGCCCCGGCCAACGCGCGCAGCACGTCGGTGCCGACGCCGATCATGTTCAGCAGGCGCGTGATCTCCAGCGCCGGCGCGGCCGCCTGCATCTCGGTGGTGGTGTTGACAAAACGCGGGAAGGTCACCGCCGCCAGCGGCGTGCGGTACTGAATCAGCGCCAAAGTCACTTCGCGCTCTTCCTCCAGCACCTTGCGGTCTTCGTCATCGAGCGCGGTGTCGCCCTCGTGCACCTGCCAGACCGACTCCAGAGCAGTCAGCACCAGCCGGTCCAGCACCGAGCCGCTGGCTGCCAGCACGCCGCTAACCACATAAGGCGTCTGGCCATGGCTGGCACCGCCGCCGCCCAGGCCGTGGCTGCCGGCAAAACTGTCACCGACCTTCAGCCCGCCTTGAGCCGCCACCTGCGCACCAATCACCGCCTGCATAGGCGCCGACCACAGGCCGCCCTGCGCGAAGCTGGCCTGGTAATGGGTGATGTAGTCGGGCGTCGAGCCAACAATGCGAAAGCCGCGAAAGCTGTCACCCAGACTGATGGGGATCAGTTTGGCCACCTGCGGGTGCTGCGCCAGCGCTTTCACGGCAGCCAGCGGCACATTGCCGGTCGGCACATCCAGGTGAAAGACGCCCGACAAAATCAGCTGCATCGGGCTGCCCTTGGCACCGACCACCACGTCGATACCGGCCAGGTCGCGTTCAAAGGCCTTGGTGATCTGGTGGCTGACCAGCAGCACAAAAGCCAGCGACGCCAGCCCGAGGCTGAGCAGCAGCACATTGAGCCCGGCAGCGAGCGGCTGGGACCACAGGTAGCGCCACGCGATTGCTACTAATTTCATAGCTGTTTGCGCCCAATGGATAAGGGCTGGAAGCCGATTTGACCATCAAGACTGGCTGCAACGCGGCTATCGTGGGTGGCAATCACCAGCGTCGCGCCGTGGCGCGTGGCCGTCGCCTGCAGCAGTTCAACCGCCGCCCGCGCCGCCTCGTCGTCCAGGCTGGCCGTGGGTTCGTCCGCAAGAATCACCTGCGGCTGCAGCAGCACCGCACGCGCCAGCGCCACCCGCTGCGCCTGCCCGCCCGAGAGCTGAGCCGGTTTGCGCCTGGCCAGGTCCCGCACACCCAGCGCCGTCAAGGCCTCGTCAATACGCTGCTCGTCCTGCGGCTGCCCGGCCGCCCACTGCGCGAGAGCCAGGTTGCCATGCACCGTCAGCGCGCTACTGAGATGCAGTTTTTGCGGCAGAAAACCGATGGTCCTGGCCCGCCAGGCATCGCCAGCGATCTTGCCCAGCGCCTTCAAGGACTGCCCTGCCACCGTCATGTCGCCCGCGCCGGGGCTCAGCAAACCCGCCGCCAGCGCCAGCCAGGTCGACTTGCCCGACCCTGACACCCCGCGCAGCAACAACACACCGCCCTGCGCCACGTCGATGTCGTCAAAGCGAAGCTCGGGGCCACCGGCGTACTGGTAGGCCAGTTGCCGCGTGCTGATCACGCAGCCACGCCCCGGACGTGTTTTCCGCCAGCGCTTCCCGTGGCGCAATCGGCGCAGACGCCGCGCACGGCAAAGTACAGGCTCATGCCCTGGTAGCCCAGCGCCTTGAGCACCTCAAGAGCCGTCTGCGCCGCGCGCTCCAGGTCGCAGGCGCTGGATTGAAGTGCGT
>JBKJZS010000032.1:0-15929 GCA_046714915.1 Polaromonas sp.
TGGGGGGCGGGCGCGCGGGCGCCATCTTGGGTGGCTATCCTGGCCAGTGCTGCGGGACGCTGCGCCGCCGCATTCGGCACCAGTTCGTGCACCAGACCGAGTTCCAGCGCCTCGTGAGGGTTGAACAGCCTGCTCTCCAGTATGTAGGGTTGCGCGCCCATCAGGCCCAGCAGCCGCGTCATCTTGGTGATGCCGCTGGCGCCAGGAATCAGGCCCAGTGTGATCTCGGGCAGGCCGAACTGGATTTTTTTGTCATCGACGGCGATGCGGTAGTGGCCAACCAGCGCCACCTCCCAGCCGCCACCCAGCGCCGCGCCATTGAGGCAGCTGACCACCGGCTTGCCCAAGGTTTCCAGCGTGCGGAAGTTTTTCTTCATCCGCTCGATTTCGGTAAACACGGCAGCGGCGTCGGACGCCTGGTTCCGCATCAGGGCCTTGAGGTCGGCGCCTGCAAAAAATGTGCGCTTGGCCGATGCCAGCACGATGCCCCGGACCGCCTCCTGGTCCCTCAGCACCTGCGCGGTGACGTCGTTCAGGTCGTGTTGCCACTGCGTGCACATGGTGTTGACCGGTGAGCCTTCCTCGTCGAAGGTGAGGGTGGCGATGCCGTCAGCCAGCTCGTACTTGATTGTGTTCATTGGTTTGTCATTGCGGGCTCGACCCGCAATCCATGTAGGAGTAAATGGGTGTGTGAGGGATCCGTGGATCCCGCGTCACGCCCGGGATGACATGTGGACTGGGGCGACAGTCAAATTCGCTCCACAATCGTTGCAATGCCCATGCCGCCGCCCACACACAGCGTGGCCAGGCCGTAGCGCAGCTTGCGCCGGTGCAGCTCGTCGATCAGGGTGCTCAAGATCATGGCGCCGGTCGCGCCCAGGGGATGACCCATCGCAATCGCGCCGCCGTTGACGTTGACCTTGTCATGCGGCACTTTCATTTCTTTCATGAAACGCATCACCACCGCCGCGAAGGCCTCGTTGACTTCGAACAGGTCGATCTGGTCGATGGTCATACCGGCTTTGGCCAGCGCCTTGCGTGCCGCCGGCATGGGTCCGGTCAGCATGATGGTCGGGTCGGCGCCGCTGAGGGCCGCCGCAACAATGCGCGCGCGCGGCGTGAAGCCATGGGTCTTGCCTGCGGCTTCCGAGCCGATCAGCACAGCTGCCGCACCATCCACCATGCCCGATGAATTGCCGGCGTGGTGCACATGGTGGATGCGCTCGACTTGCGGGTAGCGGGTCAGCGCCACTTGGTCAAAGCCCATGGCCCCCATTTGCTCGAACGCTGGTTTCAGCGAAGCCAGGCCTTCTAGCGTGGTGTGGGGTTTGATGAACTCGTCTTGCCCGAGAATCGTCTGGTCCAGGAAATCCTTCACTGGCACGATGGAGCGGTCGAAGTAGCCGGCCTCACGCGCTTTGGTTGCACGCTGCTGACTCTCCAGCGCAAAAGCGTCCACATCGGCGCGGCTGAAGCCTTCAATGGTGGCAATCAAATCAGCGCCAATGCCTTGCGGCACAAAGGCGGTGGCGCTGTTGGTCTCCGGGTCCTGCGCCCAGGCGCCGCCGTCCGAGCCAATCGGGACGCGGCTCATGCTTTCCACACCACCGGCGACCACCAGGTCTTCCCAGCCTGAACGCACTTTTTGCGCGGCCATGTTGACCGCTTCCAGCCCCGACGCGCAAAAACGGTTGATCTGCACGCCTGAGGCGCGGAAATCCCAGCCCGCTTTGAGCGCGGCGACTTTGGCAATCACCGAGCCCTGTTCGCCAATCGGCGAGACCACGCCCATCACCACATCGTCGACCTGCGCCGTGTCAAAGTTATTGCGGCGCTGCAGCTCGGTCAGCACACCAGCCAGCAGGTTGACGGGTTTGACCTCGTGAAGGCTGCCGTCCTTTTTACCTTTGCCCCGGGGTGTGCGGATGGCGTCGTAGATAAAGGCTTCGGTCATGGGTGCTCCTGCTGGGAAGGGGATAAGGGCGGCGCTGGCGGCGGTGGCCGCTGGCGTTCGTCGGGAAGGGCCGCAGGAACGAGTATATTCATTTCACCAAGCAAACGCTTTGTATAAATGGCCCCCACGCTCGTCGCTTCGCGTACATCGCTGCCCCCCGAGGAGGCTGTGCTTGCTCGGGGCGGCCCTTCGCGGCGCACCTTAAGCCGTCGTTTTCTCTTTTTTAAATAAAACAGGTGACACCATGATCGAACGCACACTCTTCAGCAGCGAGCACGAAACCTTTCGCGACAGTTTTCGCCGCTTTATGGATAAGGAAATCGCGCCATTTCATGCCGACTGGGAAGAGCAGGGCTACGTGGACCGCGCGGTATGGCACAAGGCGGGTGAGAATGGCTTTCTATGCATGACCATGCCTGAGGAGTACGGCGGCTCAGGCGCCGACAAGCTCTATTCCGTGGTCCAGATGGAAGAGCTGGCGCGCGGCGGTTTTTCCGGTATCGGCTATGGGCTGCACAGTGAAATTGTCGCGCCTTACATCCTGCATTACGGAACAGAGGCGCAAAAGCAGAACTACCTGCCAAAACTGGCCAGCGGTGAGATGGTCGGCGCCATTGCGATGAGCGAGCCAGCCGCAGGGTCTGATTTGCAGGGCGTCAAGGCCACTGCGATCAGGCAGCCTGACGGCAGTTACCTGCTCAATGGCAGCAAGACCTTCATCACCAACGGTTGGCATGCCGACCTTGTGATCGTTGTCGCCAAAACCAACCCGACCGCCGGCGCCAAGGGAACGAGCCTGTTGCTGGTGGAGCGCGGCATGCCGGGCTTTACAGTCGGCAAACGCCTGAAAAAACTCGGCCTCAAGGCGCAGGACACGTCCGAACTCTTCTTTACCGACGTGAAGATTTCCGCCGACCAGCTGCTGGGCGGCGCGGTGCACGAGAACAAGGGCTTTATCTGCCTGATGGAGCAGTTGCCGTGGGAGCGCCTTCAAATCGCCATCACGGCCGTGGCCGCAGCCCAGGCCGCCATTGACTGGACGCTGACTTATGTGAAAGAGCGCAAGGTGTTTGGCCAACCTGTAGCCAATTACCAGAATACGCGCTACCGACTGGCTGAGCTGCAGACCGAAGTGCAGGTGGCGCGTGTCTTTGTCGACAAGTGCGCCGAGTTGGTCGCCCAGGACAAGCTCGACACCGCCACGGCCAGCATGGCCAAGTACTGGTGTAGTGACTTGCAGTGCAAAGTCATGGACGAGTGTGTGCAGCTTTTCGGCGGCTATGGCTATATGTGGGAATACCCGATCACCCGCGCCTACGCGGACGCCCGTGTGCAGCGCATCTATGGCGGCACCAACGAGATCATGAAGGAAGTAATCTCGAGGGCGATGGGCTTGGGAGGGAAGTGAGCAGGTCCGGAACATTAGCGTGTCGTTCAAGACATTCCTGCGTCCGTGTGCGGCACCAGCCTGCCCCTGCAGGTTTGAGCCGTGCCCTGCAAGCGTTTCACCTTCAAGTACAGCGGAGTGTCTGCGCCATGCATGTTGCTTCTCGTCGGAGGTCGCATCAACATGCTTCAAGGTGGAACAGCTGCCTGAAAAAAGCCATTTCGCAAATATTTGCTGAGGATGGGGGCAAGGCCGAATTCAAAAACACCGTGAGATCCCCCGGGCCAGAATGAAGCGCACTGCGCCACCCGAGATCCGCACGATGGCGCGCTGCCCGAGCGCGAAGTCGCCAAGGGCCAAGGGCCGGTGGGGGTTGGTGCCCTTTGGGGTATCCGGCGTGGATGAATAGCAGGCTGCCAGCGCAGACGGCGGTCAATCTTGATGAGAACACTGTTGCACAGCCGGACCCGTAAGGACTCAGAGGGTCAATCATGGGCGCCTATAGCGCCCATGATTTTTTCCTTGCTGAGCTCCGCAGTGCAGGTGCGCAAGCAGCTTCCCCGATAATGCCAAAGCGCTTTAACAAGACTTGGGCGACCGGAAAACACCTTCCTTATGAGCAACAGCTTTTTTGAATTTGAATACCCACGTGTATTGTCCATTGCCGGTTCCGACAGCGGCGGCGGCGCGGGCATCCAGGCTGACCTGAAGACGATTGCTGCGCTCGGTTGTTATGGCATGACGGCCATCACCGCGCTGACCGCGCAGAATACCCAGGGCGTGCGGGCCATTCACGGGGTGCCGCCCGCGATGCTGCGCGATCAGATTGACGCCGTGGTCGAAGACATGGGTGTCGATGCCGTTAAAATCGGCATGTTGCATGCCCCCGAGATCGTTGTGGCCGTTGCTGACGCAATCGACCGCCACGGGCTCTCCAAAGTTGTGCTGGATCCGGTAATGGTGGCAACCAGCGGCGCCGTGCTGATTGACCACCCGGCCATTGAGGTTCTGGTGCGCGAGTTGTTTCCGCGTGCGGTGCTGGTCACGCCGAATCTGGACGAAACCGCTTTGCTGGTGGGCCGGCCCTTGCGAAATTCAGAGGATATGGAAGCGGCCGCCTACGAGTTGCTCGCCCAAGGCGCGCGTGCCGTGCTGGTCAAGGGCGGGCATTTGCCGGGTGAAACTGTCGTCGACTTGCTCTTGACAGCCTCGGGCGTAAAACACTGGATGCAGGCGCCCCGCATTCACAGTGCCAATACCCACGGCACCGGCTGCACACTGTCTTCGGCGATTGCCGCCTGCCTGGCGCTGGACCAGCCTCTAATTGAAGCGGTGGAGACGGCTCGCGCCTACGTGCGCGCCGCCCTGCTGGCCGGGGCGAAAGTGAAAACAGGCGCTGGCAGCGGCCCCTTGAACCACGGCCACGCGCCTTTGCCCATGCGACTCAATCGGCTCCAGCGGCGGGGTTGACCGCAGGCGTTCCGACCGGCGGATCAAACCGGACGCGGGTCAGGCGTGCCAGCAGGAAGGTCAATGCAAGCGTAGGCAGCGCCGCACCCCAGTCGGGTGCCAGGCGGGCGCAGAGGTGGTAGGTCGCCACGCCCGCAATCCAGATGACGACCGCGCTGAGGTTGACCTTTTTCGAACCCAGCAGCGAGGCCACACGGGGGGTCCCGCCCAGACGGGCCAGAATCACGCCGTACAGCGGCACAAACACCGAACTGAGCATCAGCAAAAAAGGCTCCAGACTGTGCATCGGCAGCACCAGCGCCAGTGCGGTGCAGAGGACGGCCAGCACCATCCCCCAACGGCGCAGGCTCCAGCCGGGCTGCAGACTGTGGCCGGCGACCGATCCTGAGTACAGGTCTCCATACGCGTTGTCCACCTCGTCAATCAAGATCAGGCCCAGCGCAATCAGCCCGCCTTGCGCCAGCAGCAGCGCGGCGACCAGATCGGTGCTGGGCGTGGTCAGTGCGATCAGCACGCCCAGCGCATAACACCAGGTGTTGGCAATGGCATACCCCAGCCAGGTGCCGCGCAATGCGCTTTTGCCATCGCGCCCATGTCGCGCAAAATCGGCCACCAGCGGCAACCAGGAGACCGGCATGGCGATAACCAGATCCAGCGCCGATAGCGTGCTCATGCCGCCGCTGCCAGGTCGATTCCATAAAGCTTCCCAGCCTTGGGTCTGCGCACGACCCAGAAACTGCCAGGTCAGCCACAGCAGGGAGGCAATCACCAACGGCAAACCAAAGCGGCCGATGAATTTGCGCACCAGCTTGACCATGGAGCCCGACAGCAGTGCAATCAGGACGCCGCCCCACAACAAGGTCGCGAGCACCGGCCAGAATGATGCGACAAAGGCCCCGGACTGCCGCGCGATGGCTACCGTGCCGTCGCGCATGACCACCAGTTCAAACGTCGTCCAGCCGATCAATTGCACGATGTTGAGCAGCACGGGCAAGCGCGCGAAGCTGCTGCCGTAAGTGGCATGCATCAAGCCGGCACTGGACAAACCGCTGTCGCAGCCGATTTTTGCGGTCCAGGCGAGCAGTCCCGCGCCCAGAATGGAGCCGGCAACGATGACCGTCAAAGCGGCCTGGGTGCCGAGCGCTGGCATCAGATAGGCACCGATCTGCATGACCAGCAAACCCACCCCGAGGCTGAGCCAGAGCGCGGCATGATCGCGCCAGCCGAACAGGCGGTCGGACGCGGGTAAAGGGGTGAGAGCGGTATTGGCGCCTGCTGCCGTGCTGGATATGAAAGCCATCAACTTTTCCTTGTGTCAATGGCAGGTCGGCTTGCGAGGGCGCTGGCAGCGTCGGAGATTTGCGTGGTGCCCTGGACATGCTTCCCTGCGCGAGGATTATCTCAGTCAGGTTCAAAGGGACTTTCTCAGTCGCCCCGCTTCTTGCAATGACAGGACAACACCCCTAGTGCAGTGTTGCACTCTATCTGGCATCAAGAATGCAACACTACACTAGCGAATGCCCCCGGTGAGGGACGAAAACAATTGTACGTGATGGCTGAGGGCAGCAGCGGGCAATGAAAAAGCCCGCACGGGGCGGGCTTGGCGGGGACGGTCGAGCTCAGCCAGAGCCCAGCCCTCAGTCAAATACCGGTGACTCCACGCCCAGAACTTTGTGTAATTTCGGGCTGGTGGTGGTGTACAGAAGGTGAATTTTCTTGTCCGGGAAAATAAAGGGCGCGGCACCAAAAGCGGCCAGTGCACACTCGTGGAAACCGCTGAGGATCAGCTTTTTTTTGCCGGGGTAGGTATTGATGTCACCGACCGCAAAAATGCCGGGCACACTGGTAGAAAACTTTTCGGTATCGACCTTGAGCTGCTTGCGCTCGATGTCCAGGCCCCAGTCGGCAATCGGCCCGAGCTTGGGCGACAGGCCGAAGAACACCAGCAGCACATCCAGGGGCACCACGCGGGTCACGCCGTCGGCACCGGTGACTTTGGCCCCGGTGAGTTTGCCGTCTTTCTCGGTGGAGCCGGTGATTTGCCCGACGATGAACTGCATCTCGTGGTTATCGCAAAGCTCTTTCATTTTGGCGACACTGGCCGGCGCGGCCTTGAAGCCGTCGCGGCGGTGAATCAGGATCACACTCTCGGCCTGGTTCGGGCCTTCTTTCGCGAAGTGGAGCGCCCAGTCGAGTGCAGAGTCGCCGCCGCCCACAACGACCAGGTTTTTGCCGGCAAACTCAGCCGGCGTCCTGACCCGGTAGAACAGCTGCGTGCTGTCAAAATGTTCCAGGCCATCGACGCGCAGCAGGCGCGGCTGGAAGGCACCCACGCCGGCGGCGATGAAAATGGTTTTGGTCAGGAATTTCGTCCCCTTGGAGGTTTGCACGAAGAAGCGGCCGTCATCCTGCTTCTCGACGACGCTGACTTCCTGGCCGAAATGAAAGGTCGCGCCAAAGGGCTCAATCTGCTTGAGCAGCGAGTCGGTCAGTTCTTTGCCGGTGCATACCGGTACTGCGGGAATGTCGTAAATCGGCTTGTCCGGGTACAGCTCAATACACTGGCCGCCGGGGTAGGCGAGGGAGTCGATCACATGGGCCTTGATCTCCAGCAAGCCGAGTTCAAACACCTGGAACAGCCCGACCGGGCCTGCGCCGACGATGACAGCATCGGTTTCAATCGGGCCATCGTGCGCGGCTGCGGTATTGATCACTTCTTGATTGAGTTGAGGTTCCATGGTTCTTCAGGTAGCGGTTTTAAACAGGGCGAACAGGCGCGCGTCCTCGGCGGGTGGGGCGTGCAGCTTAACGAACGAGCTCGGCCAGTTTTCCGGTTTTGTCTTTCCACTCGTCGGCATCAGGCAAGGGCTCCTTGCGCTTGGTGATGCTTTTCCAGCCGGCCGCACGGCTCAATTCGACATTGAGCTTGATGAATGAGATCTGGTCGGCCGGCACATCTTCTTCGGCATAAATCGCATTGACCGGGCACTCGGGGATGCAGACGGCGCAGTCAATGCACTCGTCCGGATCGATCACCAGCATGTTCGGACCTTCGCGGAAGCAGTCCACAGGACACACATCGACGCAGTCGGTGTATTTGCAGCGGATACAGGATTCGGAAACGATGTGAGTCATGTTGTATTTGCGGGATCGGTGGAAACCCTTGATTTTAGGAGGTTTCTTACGCAGGGGTTAGACAGGGATTGCCTTGTTTCGAAAATGGCTTTAAACCAGCGCCTGGTTTCTACTGGATCAAGGCCGCTCCGGAGGTCTTGTGCGAGGCCGTGTCTACCAGCACCAGCGAGCCGAGGATGCGCGAACGTGCATAAGGCAGGGTGGCCAGTGCTTCTTGCAGGCTCAGCTCGACATGGCCGATGGCATTGGGCGGCAGTTCGCTGGCGTCTTCCTCGGCGAGGGTGTTGACATCGAGCTTGTGCACGATGCGCTTGACCTTGGCCTTGACCCAACGGTGGCCATGCAGCGCCCAGTAGATGCGCCCAGCGACCAGCGGCTCGTCGTCCATCCAGGCGATGGTGGCGGAAAGCTCGCGTGAGGGCTCAAAGCTGCCAGCAGCCAGCAGCCAGTCGCCGCGCGACACGTCCACTTCGCGGTCGAGCACAATGCCGGCACCGTGGCCGGCCAGGATGGACCTGGGCTGGCGGGTATGGTCCAGCACTTGGGCCACAACGGCGGTTTGCCCGCTCGGCAGGACGGTCACGGTCTGGCCAGGCTGCACGCCGCCGGTGGCGACGCGGCCCCAGAACACGCGGCGGCCCTGGGAGGTGTCCGCCGAGGCGTCCCAAGGAGAAACAACTCCCGCGGGGGGCAGCGACGACACATCAGTGCGGAGCGTGGGGGCAGGTTTCTCCACCCACTGCACCGGAAAGGCAAAGGCCTCAAGCGTCTCCGCCGCAGTGGCGGGCAGGTGTTCCAGCAGTTCCAGCAACGACAGGCCTTCGTAGCCGCACCAGCCGGGCCGGGCATCGACCACGTTGTAGCCCTTGAGCGCCGACACCGGCACCGTGGCTTTGACCGGGATTTGCGCGGCCTGGGCGAATGCCTTGAGTGCCGCACTGATGTTGTTGAACGCCAAGGTGGAGTCCTCCACGGCATCGAGTTTGTTCACCGCGAACACGATGGACGGCACGCGCAGCAGGTTGACCAGCAGCGAATGGCGGCGGGTTTGCGGCAGCAGCTCCATGGACGGGTTGTTCCAGTCGAGCTTGGTGGCGTCGACCAGCACCACGGCGGCGTCGGCACTCGACGCGGCCGTGACCATGTTGCGGGTGTACTGCTCATGGCCGGGGGCGTCGCCGATGATGAACTTGCGGCTTTCGGTGGCGAAGTAGCGGTAGGCCACGTCGATGGTGATGCCCTGCTCGCGCTCGGCCGAGAGGCCGTCGGTCAGCAGGGCCAGGTCGGTCTCGCCGCCGCGCTGCACGCCGGCCAGGTGGTCTTGCAGCACGGCACGGCTGTCCACCAGCAGGCGGCCGATCAGGGTGCTCTTGCCGTCATCGACCGAGCCGCAGGTGATGAACTTCAGCGCAGAACGAAGATCATTCTGGCCTGTAGCCCTCGTCAGTCGGTCGTAATCAGCTATCAAATCAGTAGTGTGGGTGCTTGTATTCATCTCAGTCTCAAAAGAAGGTGGCAAGGTCTTTATCAATGGGGGCCGCGGGTCCGGCTATGCCGGCCCGCAGGCGCCGCCCCCTGGGGGGAGCAGGCGAAGCCTGCCCGGGGGAGAACTAAAAGTACCCGTCTTTCTTGCGCTTTTCCATGGAGGCGTCGGAAGTCTTGTCATCCATGCGGGTGGCGCCGCGTTCGCTCACGTCGGCGGCCAGCGTTTCGATCACGATCTCGGCGGCCGTGGCGGCCGCGCTGTCCACCGGGCAGGTGCAGGTGATGTCGCCGACGGTGCGAAAACGCACGGTTTTTTCGACCACCTGTTCGTCATCGAGCGCCGGTGTGAGTTCGGTCACCGGCACCAGCAGGCCCTTGCGCTCGACGACTTTGCGCTGGTGCGCGTAGTACAGCGAGGGCAGCGCGATCTGCTCGCGCTCGATGTATTGCCAGACGTCCAGTTCGGTCCAGTTGGAAATCGGGAACACGCGAAAGTGCTCGCCGGGTTGCAGGCGGGTGTTGAACAGGGTCCAGAGCTCCGGGCGCTGGGCCTTGGGCTGCCACTGACCGAAGCTGTCGCGGTGCGAAAAGATGCGTTCCTTGGCTCTGGCCTTTTCTTCGTCGCGGCGCGCGCCGCCGATCAGCGCGTCGAAACGGAACTCGTCGATCGCTTCCAGCAGCGTCACCGACTGGTGCACATTGCGCGACTCCCCGGGATGCGCCAGGCGCACGGTGCCACGTTTCATCGAGTCCTCGACATGGCGCACGATCAGTTCGGCGCCTAGTTCTTTCGCGCGCAGATCACGGAAATCGGTCACTTCCTGGAAGTTGTGGCCGGTGTCTATCATCAGCAGCGGATAGGGGATACGGCCGATACCGAAGGCTTTTTCGGCGCACTTGAGCATCACCAGCGAGTCCTTGCCGCCCGAAAACAGCAGGGTCGGGCGCTCGAAGGCGGCGGCCACCTCGCGCAGGATGAAGATGGTTTCTTCCTCGAGCGCATCGAGATGGGCGTTGCTCAGCTTGGCCAGCAACTGGGTTTTCATATTGACATTTAGGCGGGCATTCATGCGGGTATTTCTCGAATGGGGATGATGCTGGACAGGGGTTCAAAAGCGGCAGGCTCCTGCGCTTCGTGGGTGCCGTCGGCGGCCACATGCAGGCCGCATTCTTTGGCGCTTTCCTGCTCCCACCACCAGCGCCCGGAGCGGAAGTCCTCGCCCAGGGTGACGGCGCGGGTGCAGGGTGCGCAGCCGATGCTGGGGAAAAACTCGTCGTGCAACGGGTTGTAGGGAATGTTGTTCGTCGCAATAAAGTGCCAGACATCGCCCCACGTCCAGTCGGCCAGCGGGTTGATCTTGGCCCGCGAGACCGCTTCGCCGTTGATCACCAGCTCCTGCTGCTCCACGTCATGGACATCGGCGCGGGCATTCGACTGTTCACGCCGCAGTCCGGTGATCCAGCCTTTTTTTCCGGTCAATGCACGCTCCAGCGGCTCCATTTTTCGGATGTGGCAGCAGCCTTTGCGCAGGTCCAGGCTGCGGTACATCGCGTCCTCCCCGTTCTCGCGCACAAAACTGGCGGCAGCGGCAGGGTCCGGCCGGTAGACATCGACCTGCATGCCGTAATGCTCTTCGAGCCGGTCGACCAGGGCCAGTGTCTGTGGATGCAGCATGCGGGTGTCGAGCACAAAAACGCTGCTGGCGATGCCGGTCTCATGAATCAGGTGGGTGACCACCATGTCTTCCGCGCCCAGACTGGAGGCCTGGGTTAGCGGCGTGTACTGCGCGGCAGCGGACCTGAGCAGCGCGCGGCTGGCTGCCAGCTTTTGTGCGAAGTCAGGTGAGGCTTTGGCGTAGAGCGAAATTGCACCCATTGTCAAACCTGGCCTGCATCCACAAAATGGGGCGTGACATGGACCGCATCGCCCTGGTAGCGTCCCACGCCATAGCCGGGATAGCTGCTCAGAACGCGCTGGGCAACGGTCAGGTCCTGGTCGGCGCGTAACACGGCGACATCGAAACCGCTGCGCTCCATCTGCGCCAGCTGGTCGGCCAGCACGTCGCCGGTGGCGCGAATTTCACCGCTGAATTCACGGCGGCGGCGCAACAAAAAAGCCTGGCTGAAGGCGCGGCCGTCGGTGAACTTCGGGAAAAACAGATCGATGCGCTGGACACCTTCAAGTGAGGCTTGCAGCGGGTCGGCATCGTTGGCCAGCACCAGGATGGAGGGATCTTCAGCCCTGGCAGAGTGGTCGGTAAAAGGCAGCAGTGTCATGGGGTTCTCCTCAGGCGGTGGCAGCAAAACGAGCGCCGTTGGCGGCGGCCTTGAAAGGATCGATGCCGACTCTGCGCAGTGTCGCTATAAAGGTTTCACCAGCCTGGCGCTCGGTGCGATAGGTGTCGAGCACGGCCTCGATCACTTCGGGCACCTCGGCGGCAGAAAACGAGGGGCCGACGACCTTGCCGGGCATAGGCGCGCCGCTCAGCGTCGAGCCGTCCGAGCCGCCCAGCGAGACCTGGTACCACTCGAGGCCGTCCTTGTCCACACCCAGAATGCCGATGTGGCCGCTGTGGTGGTGGCCGCAGGAGTTGATGCAGCCGCTGATGTGCAGGTCAATCTCGCCGAGGTCGTGCAGCTCGTCCATGTCCTGGTAACGCTCGGTGATGGCTTCGGCGATCGGGATGGAGCGCGCATTGGCCAGCGAGCAGAAGTCGCCGCCGGGGCAGGCAATCATGTCGGTCAGCAGGCGGATGTTGGGTTTGGCAAAGCCGGCTTTGCGGGCGGCACGCCACAGCTCGGGCAACTCGTCGCAACGCACCCAGGGCAGCAGCAGGTTCTGGTCGTGCGTGACGCGCACCTCCCCGGCGCTGAACTGGTCGGCCAGGTCGGCAGCGAGGTCGAGCTGGTCGGCTGTGGCGTCGCCGGGGGCCTGGCCCAGACGCTTGAACGACAGCGTCACCGCTCGAAGGTCGGGGTTCTGGTGCGGAGCCACGTTCTGCTTGAGCCAACGGCCGAATTCAATATCGTCTTCCGCGGCGGCGCGCAGAATGTTCGCGATCTTGGCGTCAGCGCTTTTGCGGTCACACTGAAGCGTTGGCGGCATAAAGGAGGCTGTGACCCGGTCCAGCTCAGCCTGTGTGATGGTGTGCGGGCCCCCGTCGTGTTCAACAATTTGTCGGTACTCGGCCTCGACGTCGTCGATGTATCGCTGGCCTTCGGGTTTAACCAGGATCTTGATGCGCGCCTTGTAGATGTTGTCTCGGCGGCCATAGCGGTTGTACACCCGCACGATGGCTTCGATGAAGTTCATGATCTGGTGCCAGGGCAGAAACTCGCGGATCACCGTGCCAATAATCGGCGTACGGCCCATGCCGCCGCCCACTTGTACCTTGAATCCCAGCTCGCCTTCGCTGTTGCGCACCAAGTGCAGGCCCACATCGTGCCAGGCGGTCGCTGCGCGGTCTTCTTTGGCGCCGCTGATGGCGATCTTGAACTTGCGCGGCAGGAAGGCGAACTCCGGGTGCAGCGTGCTCCACTGGCGCAGGATTTCGCCGAAAGGCCGCGGGTCGGCAATCTCGTCGACCGCAATGCCGGCACGCTCGTCGCTGGTGATGTTGCGGATGCAGTTGCCGCTGGTCTGGATGCCGTGCATGCTGACGCTGGCCAGCAGGTCCATCACGTCAGCCGACTTGTCCAGCGGAATCCAGTTGTACTGGATGTTCTGGCGCGTCGTGAAGTGGGCGTAACCGGTGGTCAGCTTGGAGCTGACGGACAGGCCGTTTTTCAGGTTGACCGGGCCGAGCTTGTCCTGCGCCGCCTGCGCTTCGCTGAAAAGCGCGGCATTCGGCTGGTCGTACTCGCGCGCAATTTTTGCCAGCACGCGCACCTGTGCGCTGGAGAGCTCGCCATAGGGCACGGCGACCCGCAGCATGGGCGCATAACGCTGCACATACCAGCCGTTCTGCAGTCGCAGCGGCCGGAACTCATCTTCCGGCAATTGGCCGGCCTGCCAGCGGGTGAGTTGGTCGCGGTACTGGTCGGCACGGGCCCTGACGAATTGGCGGTCAAATTCGGTGTATTGGTACATGGCGGTCGGAGATCAAAAAGTGGTTTCAGAGGGCGATCAATTTTACGCCGGCATAAGCCAGCAACACGGGGAGCAGCGAGCGTATCCAGCGGTCGGGCGTGTTGCCGACCAGTCGCGAGCCCAGCCAGATGCCGGGCAAGGAACCGGCCAGCAGTTTGGCCAGCAATACCCAGTCGACAGAACCGATAGAGGCGTGGCCCAGACCGGCAACCAGGGTCAGGGGTATGGCGTGGGCAATCTCGGCGGCCACAATCCGCGGCAGTGGCAGGGCCGGATAAAGCAGCATCAGCACGATGACGCCAATGGCGCCTGCGCCAACCGAGGTCAGCGTGACCAGGCCGCCAATGACTGCACCAAAAAGGACCGGCAAAGCCCAGTGGCGGGCCTGGGTGGCCGCGCCGAGGTCTGCGGCGGCGATATCGCGCGGGGCAGCCTTCCCATAGACCGCCTTGTACAGCGTCGCGGCAGCCGTCAGCAGCAGCGCAACACCCAGTGTGGTGGTCATCACTGCATGGGCTGTGGGGCTGGCGGGGCCGAGCAGGTGCAGCACATACAGCGTGACCAGCGATGCCGGAATGCTGCCCGCCGCCATTTGCCCGACCATTTTCCAATCCACCACCCGGGCCCGGGCCAGGCTCACGGTGCCGCCCATTTTGGTGAAGGCGGCGAACAGCAGGTCGGTGCCGATGGCCAGATGTGGCTTGACACCGAAAAAGAAGATTAGCAGCGGCGTCATCAGGGAGCCGCCACCAACGCTGGTCAGGCCGACGACCAGACCCACGGCAAATCCCGCAAATACAAAAGCCAAATCATGCATAAGCCGGGTACTGTAAAACCGTCGCTTATGAAAGCAAACTACAAATTTATTGTTCCCTTATGCAAATAAGCTTATGCGCCATAATCCGCGCGGGTTTCCGGGCATTGGCAGCCTGATTCCTGAGGTTTCCTAAGAAACACTCTGGGTTGCAGCCTCCTGCAGGGTGAAGCAAATTGACACCCTGGGCAGCTCACAAAATTGCTACAAAAAATATAGCTATCTTCGCCCGTGGTTAAAGGGCTATAGGCCTAAAATGCTTAAACTTTCAGCCGGTTTCGGGGTGTGAAGCGCTGCGGCGCCAGCGCCTGCGCCATCCGGTTTTCCAGCGGCAAAGGCTCGCCATGCACTCTTGCGGCGAGCAGTTCGCCGCACAACACTGCAAAAGTCAGGCCGCGCGACCCCATGGCCGTGCTTACCCAGAGTCCGGTTTGCAGGGCTGGATCCACCGGTCCCACCACCGGCAGCCGGTCTGGCGACGCGCAGCGCACACCGGCCCAGGCACGCGGCGTGCCGCTTTGAAAGGCCGCCGCCAGGTGTTGCGCTGTGGCCGGCAGCAGGGTTTGCAGCCGTTCAAAATTGGCCTGCTGATCTTGCGGCTGGATCTGCGTGTGGTCCTGGTCACGCTCAAAGCTGGCACCGGCCAGCCACACCACGCCTTCATCGGTCGGCACGTCGGGGATGAAGCTGCCATGGCCATTGACCGGAAGTCCGGGAAGGGCGCTGTTGTCGGCCGTGTCTGCGGGCCCGTCGCCGGACTGCATGCCCCAAGACACCTGCCCGCGGATAGCCTGCAAAGGCAAACCGTCCGCCAGTAACCGGCTGGTGTAGCCCCCCGCCAGTACCACCATGTCGGCCTGCGCCAGGAGTTGCCCCTGCGCGCCCAGCACCTGCCAGGCGCCTGTGGTTGCGTCCCGTTTGAGCCGCGCTGCCTGCACCCCCCCTTGCCAGCGGACGCCGGGCTGTGCGAGCAGGGCCTGGACCAGCCGGGACGGCTTGATCCAACCTGCCTGGTGGTGCCAGCATGCCGGCGCCGTGGACGCTGCCATATTCGCGCGCAAAGCGTTGGCGATTTGCTGCGAGCTGGCCGTTTCGCTCCAGTCGCGGCCAGCCTCCGGCCAGTTGGCGGGCAAGCCGGGGCTGCCATCGAGGCGCCGCTCCAGCACACCGGTTGCCTGCCAGTCGGTGCCTTCCTTCAGCAGTGCCGCCGCCTGCTGCAAGGTGGCCCGCACACCGCAGCGCGACAGGCGCGAGAGCAGACTGTCATCCGGTGAGACATGCGGCACCAGCACGCCGACCGGCAACCCTGAAGCGCCCCGCGCAGGCGCATCGTGCGCCTCCAGCACTTGCACCTGCCAGCCGCGGCGCGCCAGGCTGGCGGCCGTGGCCGCTCCGGCCAGGCCGGCGCCAATCACCACACAGCTCGAGGGCGGGGACGGCCCGAACGGTACCGCGTGGAAAGTTTTGCGCGGTTCCCAGCCGGGATTGAATTCCCCCTGCAGGTTGTCCCGTTTGGGCGGAAGTCCGGAGATTTTCTGCACGACAAAGCCGCATTGGACCAGACCGTTCAGCACCGTGCGAGCCACGGTCCAGC
>JBKJZS010000033.1:0-7132 GCA_046714915.1 Polaromonas sp.
GCCACCAAACTGTATGAGCAGGCTGCCGCCAGCCAGCCCATGGACGCGATGGAGCGGCTGGACGTAGAGATGGCCAAAGCCGAGCTGGAAGACTGAACCGATCGAAAGAAAGCGCAGGTAGCTATACTTTTTATAGCTGGATACGCCCGTCCTTCAAGGGCTGCAGCCAACACTGTTCAGTTAAGCCCTTGCCCCCCGATTTGTCATCCCGGAACCCGGATTAGGTCTGGGGCAGGCCCGATCCGGGATCCATGGATTGCGGGTCAGGCCCGCAATGACAAGTCAACGTTCTGTCATTAATCCTCAGGGCAAGCGCCTTCACTGAACAGTATTGGGGCTAGCGCCCTAAAACGTCATGTGCTCAGGCCGTCTACCGCCTGAAACAGCGACTGGCGTGCCTGGCTGACAATCTGGCCTTTCCAGGCGTCGGTATTGACATAGAACGCGTCCAGCATCTGCTGCCTGATCTGCTGGGCCAGCGCCGGCGGCGCCTCGCTGTGGAGCTTGAGCCACTGCTCGGCGCGCAACGCCTGCATCATCTCGAAAGGCGGCAGCGTGCCGTACTCCATCGCAATGCCGGTGTATTCGGCGTCAGGACATTCTTCGTAGATCGAATTCCACATCAGGCCGGTCAGAAACGCCGAGCTGGAAGAACCATCGTAAATGGAGGTGACAGGTGTCGCCCCGCCGCCGCCCCACCAGGCTCGCGCCCGCAGCAAAGCCGCCGGGTCGTCCCGGCAGGCACAAATGCGTTCGCCGACCCCGCTCGGCCCCAGGCCGGTGTGGATGTCTATCCACGCCACGCGCCGGGCATGACTGGCGTGCGTCCTCAGCACTTTTCGCAAAGTCTGGTTGCTCCAGGTCGGCGAAGTACCCCCAAAAAACAGGCCTTCTGCAAATTCATGCTGGCCCCGCGTGATCGCAGCCTGGTAGGCCTCCATGCCTTTGTCGGTGATGTACCGTCCCGTTGCCGCAGCGTTGTCCTCGGTGGGGGGCCACTCCTCGGGCAGCAGCAGCGGCTGCAACTCCCGGTAGGCCTCATTCACGGGCAAAGGTCGAGAAAAGTCCTGAAAGTTGCGATTCAGGTCCACGTTTTCATGCGTGGCGCGCCGGAGATGCGAAAAGCCGTAAGGATTGAGCGCATGCACATAGAGCACCGCCACCCCCTGCGCCTTGGCCTTGGCACGCCACTCGGCATCATGCAGCGCATAGACCTGCACGCCCGAGCCGCAATAGCCTTCCACACCGTGGCAGGCACTGGTGACGATCAACAGCGAACGGGCGTTGGCCGGGCCGTCGAGCACCACATCCAGGGCCAGCACCTCGCCGTCCCGTCCCGATTCGGGATGCAGGTGCGAGTCGACTTTCAGACCCGCGGTGGCGGCAGCCTCCAGAAACTTGACACGGGCTTGCGCGTAACTGCCTGAGAACGCCTCGGCAATACCAATCACGCAGCGTCCCGGACCAGCCAGCTTTCAGCCAGTCGCACCCAGAAGGTGGCGCCCAGCGGAATCAGGTCGTCATTGAAGTCGTAACTGGGGTTGTGCAGCATGCACGGGCCGCCGCCGTGGCCCATTTCGCGGTGGGCGCCGTCGCCGTTGGCGATGAAGGCATAGCAACCCGGTTTGGCCTGCAGCATGTAGGAGAAGTCTTCCGCGCCCATGGTCGGCTCCTGCTCAATCACGTTGTCAGCGCCAACGATTTCGGCCATGACCTTGCGGGCAAACTCGGTTTCTTTGGCGTGGTTGATGGTCGGCGGGTAATTGCGCACAAACTCGAACTCGCACTCGGCGTCATGCGCGGCACAAATGTGCTCTGCGACCTGTTTCATGCGTTTTTCGATCATGTCGAGCACGTCAATCGTGAAGGTGCGCACCGTACCCTGCAATTCGCAGCTGTCGGGGATCACGTTGGTGGCTTCACCCGCATGGATCATGGTGACCGAGATCACGACGGCATCAACCGGCTTTTTATTGCGGCTGATGATGGTCTGGAAGGCCTGCACCATCTGACAGGCGACCGGCACCGGGTCAATGCCGTTGTGCGGCAAGGCGGCATGGCCGCCTTTGCCGCGAATTGTGATCTTGAACTCATTGCTCGACGCCATCACCGGGCCGGTACTGGCAGCAAACTTGCCGACCTGGGTGCCTGGCCAGTTGTGCATGCCAAACACGGCGTCCATCGGAAACTTGTCAAACAGGCCGTCCTTGATCATCTCGCGTGCACCGCCGCCGCCCTCTTCTGCCGGCTGGAAAATCAGGTAAACGGTGCCGTCAAAGTTGCGGTTGCTGGCAAAGTGTTGCCCGGCTGCCAGCAGCATGGCGGTGTGACCGTCGTGACCACAGGCGTGCATTTTGCCCTGGTGCTGGCTGGCATGCTCGAAGGTGTTGAACTCCTGCATCGGCAGGGCATCCATGTCGGCCCGCAGGCCGATGGCGCGCTTCGAGCTGCCATTTTTGATGATGCCCACCACCCCGGTCGTGCCCATGCCACGGTGAATGGGAATGCCCCACTCGGTAAGCTTATTCGCCACCACATCGGCGGTGCGCACTTCTTCAAAGCACAGCTCAGGGTGGGCGTGAATATCGCGGCGCACAGCAGCAATGCCAGCGGCCTGAGTGACGATGGAGTCAATGATTTTCATGAAAACCTCTTGGTGGTCGAGCCTGCTGATCTGCTAGTTGGCAGATGCTTTGCGGGCCCAGGGTTGGCCTTGGTACCAAGCGTAGTCTGCCAGATTTAGCAGGGGTACGTCGCCGCGCGAATCACCGTAGGCATGCAGGGTGATCTGCGCTCGGCGGTCCCCACGACCGGCCAGCCAAGCCTGCAGTCGCAGCACTTTTTCTTCGCCGTGGCAGTTCGGGGTGACCATGCGCCCCGTGAGCGTGCCACCCTGAACTTCCAGCTCGGTGCAGATCACCGCGTCCATGCCTAGCACCTCACCGACACGGTGTAAATAAATGCCCGGCGAGGCACTCACGATCACGCAGCAATGGCCCAGTTGCTGGTGCTGCAGCAGCCGTGCCAGCGTCTCTTCTTGCCATTGCCGGGGTAAATACCGCGCCACAAAATCGGCCGACCACTGCGCAATCTCGAGCTCAGTGCGTCCGCCCAGGCTGGCCTTCAGCAGTCGTGCCTTGGCGGTGTGGTTGCTGATCAGGCCGCAGGCATACCCAGCCAGCCAGGGCGCGCTCAGCAGCAGGGCGAGCAAAAAACGGGGCCAGCCCAGGCCCCGGCGCAGATAAGGCAGCAAGCTGTCGCGCCGGGTCAGCGTCCCGTCGAAATCGAATGCGGCAAGCGCCGCGGGCGGCGGAGCCGCCGCACCCGTGGCCGACTCCGTCGCGGCGGGCAGCGGGCCTAGTTCGCGCATCGCACCTGCCCACAAAGACGTTCGCAAAACGGGCAACCGGTCATGGGCAACCAGGTCGGAATGTTGTAGTAGCGCCGGTAAATGGTTGTCAGCACGCCATCGCGGTAGGCCGCGTAGTTAAAGCCCCTGCCTTCCACCACGTAAAACGACACGCCGCTTTGCGTGAAACTCAGCAACTCCACCGAGTCAAAATAAGGCCGGTATTGGCTCAGGTCGGGCAGCCCGCCATGAATGACGCGGAGGTTCTGGCCCTGGTAGAGCGAGAAGTCAACCAGCAGGTCATCCTGGCGGGCATGGAACCTGCCCGGGCCAAACACCGGCATATAGCGGCGCTGCTCAAACCCATAGATGGACGCCGCTGTGTAGGCATCCGCCATCAGCACGACGCCGGGCGCGCTGACCTGCTTCAGGATGGCTTTGGCCTCATAGCTGCGAACAATCTTGGGATAGAGCCCGGTATTTTTCCAGGTCTCCAAGGTCGTGAGCGACAGGCCCGCCAGCACCAGCACATGGAGCCCTGCAAAAACCGCCAGGCCGACTGCGCAGCGCTTGAGCTTGGACGTCGGCAAGGCCAAGGCGAGCAGCGCGAAACCGAACGGGTAGAAGGACAGCACCCAGTGCAGGCCAACCACTTTCTTGAAGGACAGCAGCGCAAAGAACAGCAGCGGCACCAGCACGAGGCAAGCCAGCAGCGGGTAGCGGCGGCCGGCCATTTTGACTTCGAGCCGGTGCTTCCAGCCCAGCCAGGCCGCAGCGGGCGTGATCAGGTAAAGCAGCATACCCGCATAAGCCAGCGGCTTGTGCCACTCGAATTGCGCGTCTTCGTTGCGGTTGTAGAGGTTGAACATGATGTTCGACCAGCCATGGCCGATGTTCCAGCCGATATTGATGGCCGGCCCCGACAAGGCGCAAAGCACCAGCAACGCGAAGCCGACCCAACGATCGCGCCGCCAGAACGCGACGTAGAGCAGGTAGGTCAGCCCCAACACCACGGCGAAATATTTCGACAGGAAAGCGCAACCCAAAAACAGCCCCGACAGGGCATACAGGCCCCAGGTCGCGCCGTCCATCCTGGCTCGCTGTTCGGCACGCAGCAGCGCCGCCGCCGACAGCGCCGACCAGAAAATCAGCGGCGTATCGGTCGTGATCAGCGCGGTGAGCCAGTTGATGGGCGCGAGCCAGAAAAACAGCACCGCCCAGGCAGCGCGCTCCCGGTCCAAAGGGTACAGCGCCCAGCCGATGATGGCGCCCAGCGCCAGCGGCAGCAACACCACCGGCAAGCGTATGCTCCAGAGCGTATCGCCCAGCGACCAGCGCATCAGGCCAATCAGCCAGCCGACCATGGGCGGATGGTCGTAGTAGCCCCAGTCCGGGTAGACACCCCACCAGTAGAAAAAGGCCTCGTCGCCAGTGATCGGAAACGTCGCCGAGATCCACGCCCGCAGCGCCAGCGACAAGGCGCCGGCAACGATCAGCCAGCGGGTCAGCGGGACGGAGGAGACAAAGGTGGTGCAGGCGGCAAAGGCGCCGGGACGTTGGAGCATGGAATGAGGCTGAAGGGCGTGTGGGCTATCGGAAACTGATTTCGCGGCGAATGCCGGCACTATAGACCAGCACCAGCGCCCCGATAGCCACGGCCAGCCACAGGGTCACCACCCGGACCAGCACCGTGATGCCGAGCGCCAGCGCGGCGGTCGCGCCATGGACCACCAGCAGGCCCGTCAACAAGGCCTCCATGCCACCCAAACCGGCTGGCAGCATGGACACAGCCCCCCCAACCATGGCCACCGCATAAAACCCTGCCGCCTGGAGAACCGGCATGGACAACCCGGCATCCCGGCACAGCACCCAGACGGCAAGGCCCTGTGCGGCCCAGGCCACCCCGGTCAACCCCAACCACACCAGCGGCCGGGTCGCCAGACACTGCCACGCATCGCGCAGCCATGGCAACCGCTTTAGCAGTGGTTGGTGGAATTTGACCAGCAGCACCAGCAGGGCGAACAGGGTCATCGCGGTCAGCCCGATAAATTTCGCCCAGCTGGCAGCCGCGTCCGGCCAAACCATCGCAGCCAGCCACCCCACCACCGGCAGCGCCATCAGCAGCAGGCACAGCAAGTCGGCCAGCCGCTCGGCCCCGAAAATTGCCAGGCTCTGCGCCGGGCTCAAAGGATTGCGTGCAAGCATCAGCCCGCGCGCAGCCTCGCCAATATTGCCCGGGGTCGGCGTGAAGGTGTAACCCGCGAGGTACAGGCGCAAGCCTTCAAAAAGTCCCAGTGGCCGCCGGTAGTGAGCCATCCACAGCCGCCAGCGCAGGCCGCGCAACAGGTAGTTCAACAGGCACAGCGCCGCCGCTTGCAGACCGGCCAACGACCAGAGCCGCCCAACTGTAGCCAGGGGGTTGCCCTCGCCAAACGCAGCCAGGGCCACCGCATAGGCGGTGGCGGCCACACCCAGAACCAGCAGCAATGGCTTGAGCGGCAGGCGAATGGCCGGCCGGTCCGGCGCTGTCAAAAGCGGCGCCCCAGAAAAACCAGCAGCCAGGACGCCAGCGCCAGCAGAATCCAGGGGTCGCGCAAGAGGTCACGGGAAACGTCCTCGCCACGCCCCCGATGCACCTGGTAGGCATAGCGCAGCAAGGCAAAGATGACGATGGGGACGGTGTAGACCAGGCGCTCGCCGTGCTGCAGTTGCGCTTCCGGGCTGGTCGCGAACAGCCCATAGGTCATCAGCGTCGCCGTCATGGTTACAGCCATGAAGAGGTCCAGCAGGGCCGGCGGGTAGTGCTCAAGCACGGCCCGCTGATCGGCTTCGTCGTGGAAGGTTTCGGCCTTGCGTTTTGAAAAACCCAGGAACAAGGCAATAAAGAGCCCCGCCAGCAGCAGCCAGCGCGAAGGCGGAATGCCCACTGCCAGCGTGCCGGCCAGCAGCCTGAGCATGAATCCCGAGGCAATGATGGATACATCAACCACCGGCACCAGCTTAAGCCGCCATGAATAAGCCAGGTTCAGGGCGACGTAAATGCCCAGCAGCAGCAGCAGCGTCAGGTTGCCCGAGGCCAGCCACAAGCCCGCTGCCAGCAGCGCCGCCGCCAGTACCAGCGCCGCGGGCAGCTTCACAGCACCGCTGGCCAGCGGTCGGAAACGTTTGACCGGATGCCGGGCATCAGCGACGCGGTCCTGCCAGTCGTTGAGGATGTAAACCAGGCTGGAGAAGCAACAAAATGCGGCAAACGCGGTCAGCACCTTCAGCGCCAATGGGCCGTCCTGCCAGCTCTGGCTGAACAGCAGTCCGGCAAACACAAAGGCATTTTTCAGCCATTGGTGGGGTCGCATCAAGACGACAAGACTGAGCAATAAACGCATGGGCAAGAGAAGGGGCGGTTGGGTTGGCGGAGCATAGACCACGGCCGGTCGACTTCAAGCATAACTGACCCACTGTCCCGGGAGGCTCTGCCTGACTCGCGCGGTCCAGCCAATTGGGCCAGAATTGGGGCATGACTTCTACAAACACCCTGGCGCCGCCGGCGCTGTCCCCCGCTGCCCTGGCGCTGGCACAGACCCTGGTGCGCATGAACACCGTCAGCCGCAACTCCAACCTGGAGCTGATTCATTTCGTGCGTGACACGCTGAAAAAATCCGGCGTGAACAGCCGCATCACCTGGAACGCCGATAAAACCAAGGCCAACCTGTTTGCCACGCTGGGAGAAGGCAAACCTGCCGGGGTGATCCTGTCGGGCCACACCGACACCGTGCCCTGGGACGG